>JAPXOG010000028.1:0-3181 GCA_033811555.1 Minisyncoccota bacterium | reverse complement strand
AGT
The DNA here is from genome assembly GCA_033811555.1 of Minisyncoccota bacterium. Taxonomy (GTDB): domain Bacteria; phylum Patescibacteriota; class Minisyncoccia; order Phycocordibacterales; family EsbW-18; genus EsbW-18. The sequence continues at coordinate 3,178 of JAPXOG010000028.1, read as the reverse complement.
CTGTACCGGCTGTTTAAGGACAGCCAAAAAGCTAAGCCAGACGAAAGAAAAATAAGATTTTTCATTGTATTGTGTCCATATTAAAATAACTCCACTGTAAGGAGTTATTTTTTTGAGCCATCCGTCGGGCTTGAACCGACGACCTACGGTTTACAAAACCGTTGCTCTACCAACTGAGCTAGGATGGCCACAGAATAATGGTAAAAAACTAAATAATCATTTTGGTACGTTTGTTTGACAAAGTCCGAGCTTGTTTTGAACGGAACTGATGGCACGCTTTGCACGCCAAACTGAACGCTCGGGCGGGTAAAAAGGAAGGGGTTGAGGGGAATTGTTGCCCGCCCTCGCTTTCCACCACCGCCGAATTTCGTACCAACAAAGTTGGCGCGCCACCTATTCTTTGTCTCTGTAATGATTTATCGCGTAAAAAAAACTACGCCAACAATATCATGATTTCCTTCCTGTTTAAATTTTACCATACGCGGTTTTGACTTGTGATTTTCCGTAAACTGTAACCCATTTGTAAAAATTTGAATATCTAAAATTTTATTCAACTTTATCACAAACGCCTTGCCATCAGCTCAGAAAATAACTCTATTACTCGTGATTATCAATTCGCCGTCACTAACTGGGACTAACCCACTTTCGCTAACGATATGCCCACGATGTCCGCCAACTATATAACTAACGCCCTCATAACACGGAAACTTACGCCCCACGATCCGCCTTCATAGCGACGGCGAATTACTTTTTCTTCCGCTAAAATTGCTGGCTTTGCCCAATACGCTTTTTCACCTTTTTGCGTTACTAAATTTGTAACGGGAACAGTCGGTAAATTTCCTTTCTGAATTTCATCCAATAGTCGCAAAAGAGCAAGTTCTTTTTTAGATGTTTGAATTTCATCATCGGCAAGACCAAGATATTTTTGAATTTCTTTCAACTCTTTTTCTTCGTCTTCCGTAACTTGTTTGTCGTCTTTTGCGACAGAAAAAGCAGTGGCAAAAATCTCTGTCTTCACACCTTTTACATCGTCATCAGTTAAACCAAATTCTGTTTTCTTTTTATCCAAATTATCAATTTCCTCTTTTGTGAGTTTTCCGTCATTAACGGCTTGAAGTAAAATTTCCCTAAACTCTTTTTTGTTCAAAGATTTTTGCTTTGCCGCTTTGTATCTATCTATAATTGTTTTGAGGATTTCCATATTTTACTAATCATTAAGATGTTGAATGGCGTAGTCCGCTTCTGCTGTAGTAAATTTGTCTCCATATTCAGATGTTAATTGATCGCGAATGGCTGACGGCGACATATTCATAGTGTTTTGATAGTTTTTTGCTTTGACTAGCGCATTTGCGTTCCAGTCGGCTTTTACATTGTCTATTGCATACTGTGCGGCTTCTGCAGAAAACTTTTCGCCATAATCTGAAACTAGCTGGTCGTAAACACCGCGCTTTGACATGTGCATTGTGTTGGCGTAAGAAGCGGCCTTGTTTAGGGCAGATTTATACTCTCTAGGCACGCTATTATCTTCTGCCTCAACATTGCTTGTCTGCTCTGCTTTTGGAGCTGTGCTGGTGTTAGAGTTGGATGTTGAGTCAGTGAACGTTGTTGCCCCAATAATAACGCCGAGCAAAATAATTACCACAACAAATTTCAATCCTCCGGAAATTGAAAAATGAAATTTGTCGGCGACAAATTTATTTACTGGCGGCAACAAAACTGCCGCAAGTAGTAACATCAAAATACCTGTAAGGAGTTGTGAAAATAAAAGTGTTACGCCACTTATTGCTGCCAATACGCCAAGTCCCCAGCTCAATACTAAACCGAGGGTAACTTTTGTGTGAGCTTTGCTCTGATTGTTTGGTTCTTCGTTGTTCATATTATTATTATTTTAATTTTATAATTCTTCTATTGAAACACACAATGCTTTGGCAATTTTCGCCATAGTTTGGACGCTTGGTTTATCTACTGTTCCACTCTCGACCTTCATATAAGAGTGGTGTATTTAATATCCGCTTTCTTGGCTAAATCGTCTTGCGTCAAGCCAAGTTTAGTGCGGAGTTTCTTTATGTTTTTGCTGATTGTTTTTCCACTTGTTATATAAATAAAGTTTTGGAGTATTGCAGTATACAAGGTTATCACTCTTATTGTTATACTACCAAATAAAATGAAAATAATCAAACAAAATTTTAGGCGACACATTCCGCAAAGCGAAATACGAAATTCGGCGACGGAATCAATCGGCAAAATTCCTAAAAGTTTAAACTGGTACGCCGTACAGGATTCGAACCTGTGACCATCTGCTTAAAAGGCAGTTGCTCTACCACCTGAGCTAACGGCGCAAAAAGGCTAAACCAAATCTAGCAAAAAAAAATAAAAAAAACAAGGGGGCACTATTCTCGATAAGACTTCAAATCACGACGTAAACGTCTAAGACTTACCAAAAATTGAATAGTATCTTTAATTAATTTAACTTTAGTTGTCCTTGCCCCGTAACGATTATCAGCCCAATCCACTGGCACTTCCTTAATCCGCCAACCTAAACGCTCCGCCCAAGCAATCAGCGCGGTGTCTAAAAAATAATCTGACTCTCGAAGAAAAGGACGAACAGCTCGCCATAATTCATGAGACACAAACTTACAACCACATTGATGATCTTTGACAGTAGTACCTAAAACATGTCGAGCTAATTTATTATATAATGCCGAAACAATTCCCCGATAAAAAGCCCGCTCGCATGAAGATTCGGGCAGAAAACGAGAAGCAATCACCAGATCAGCGGATTTATTAACTATAACCTCAAAAAGTTTTGCTAAGCCTTCAAAAGAAATAGACAAATCGGCATCAACAAAGCCCCACCACTCAGCAGAACTAGTATCAGCATAATTTAACAGAGCTCGACTTTTGCCTGGCAAGAGATAAACTCGAGATTCTACCAAATTAGGATACTTTTTAGATAAATGCTCAGCTATTTTAGCTGATTGATCGGTAGAACCATTGACTAAAATAATAATACGGCAATCAAGGCCATAATCCTTAGCCGTAATAAAGCCTACAAGACGTTCAACATTGTCTGCTAGAATAGCCGCTTCATTATATACTGGAAGACACAAATCTAAACTAGGCCGACTATTGACGGACATAAATCATGGCGGTAATATCGGCATGAACCAGACGCCAG
>JAPXOG010000027.1:0-3923 GCA_033811555.1 Minisyncoccota bacterium | reverse complement strand
CGTAGGACTTGAAGGAATTGTGGAAGATGGCGATAAAGCTGAATTGGTTATTTCTGTCACAGGAGCAAGGAAGGTTAGTGCGGATGTGGCAGGAAAAGGTTGGGATATTTATATTCCAAACGGCGGTATTCGCGCTTCATCACCAAATGGTGTAACCGAATCTTACGATGGTGATGCATACACGAAATTTACAGCAGAAACCTTTGCTTCAGCTTCAGGAGTTGAGCTTAAGGTTGTGAAGAGCGCTGATTCACCTGTTGCAGGAACCGTTAAGGTAGATAAGAACAATGCAACTAAGAACGTTGAACTTCTTCGCTTCACGATGGAGGCAAAAAATTCTCCAATAGAATTGTTTAGTATCCCTGTTTACTTTGGAATTACCGGCACAACTTCCACTACTACGACGGTTAGCGATGTAACCAACAGAGTTTGCTTGGTAATTGAAGGGGATGAGTATTGCGAAAATGTATCTACACCGAATACTGAATACGTAAACATCACCTTTGATGATTTGGATTACTCCATTTCTAAGGGGGATAAAGTAGAAGTTATTGTTAAGGCAGATATTAAGAAGCCGACAGGAAACTTCAATGAAGGACTAGGTATTAAGGCATACTTGGACTCATCTTTGGTAAAAGCAATTGATGCCGAAGATAAGACAGGTAAGTCTCTGAAGACTGGAGATCTTAATGGTTCTGCACAAGGAGAGTACCAAACTCTCAGAACAGCAGGTGTCTTTGTATCAGCTGGAAAGCATCCTACTCCAAAGAATATTGAATACAATGATGCTGAAAAGACTGACAACGCAGGAGAGTTCCAGGTAAAATTCTTTGTAGAGGCTGTAGACCAGGAAGTTTACATCAAGAAAACGAGTGAATGGAAAGCGCACGACGGTTCCCCTGCAGATGGAGTAAACTTTGTGATCTTGGATGGTACAGGAGCAGCAACGACAACAGGAGCATTAGTTGCTCACCTAGATTCAGGAGCTAGCACGTCAGGAGGTTATTACTTGGTCAGAGATGGAGAGAGAAAGGAATTCACCCTTACGGTGACCTTTGACCCAGGTCTATCTTCTTACTACCAATTACTGCTAGATTCTGTGAACTATGCTGCAACAGCAACTACACCTGAAAAAGAAGTAGTGGCTGTACCAGAAGAAGACTACAGAACTTCGGCTATTCTTATCGAGAACTAAGCTTGATATAGAAAATGTCTAACAAAAACCGCCCTTTGGGCGGTTTTTGTGTTGTTCACTTTGCGCCCACTTAGAAGCTTAACTTCCTTAGAAGTTAAGCTTCTAAGTGCTCTCTTTTACTTTAAATTTATTTCACATCTTAGAAGTTAAACTTCTAAGTGTATGGGCAGAAAAACACCTCTAGTTAATGGCGAGTATTATCACGTTTTTAATCGTGGAGTGGATAAGCGCCAAGTATTTATGGACACTCATGATCAGGAACGCTTCATTAAAAGCTTAGTAGAGTTCAATTCAATAGAACCCACAGGAGGCTTATTTTTTAATTCTTTCAAAAACCGCCAACTTAGAAGTTTAACTTCTAAGTCGGGGAAAATTGTAGATTTGGTCTCATACTGTTTAAACCCAAATCATTTTCATTTAATTCTAAGGCAGGTTGAGGATCAAGGAATCTCAAAATTTTTGCAAAGAATCAGTACAGGGTATACGAAATATTTTAATGACAGGCAAGGTCGAAGCGGAGCGTTATTTCAAGGTACATTCAAATCAGTTCACATAGAAAACAACGAGCAATTACTCCACGTAAGTGTGTATGTCAACTTAAATGATCGCGTTCACGGTGTAGGGAAGTGGGGACTTTCGGCAAAATCAAGTTGGGAAGAATATACTCCAGGGATTCAAGGTATATGTAAAAAAGATATTATATTGAGCCAATTTAGCGATGAAAATCACTATAAAAAATTTGCTGAAAAAGCGATTAAGGATATTGTAAAACGGCGTAAGAATATAGATGAAGAAGGAAGTGATATTAAGCAAATTTTAGGTTACAGGGTTTACACCCACACTTAAATATAGTTAAAACCAAAGCGCTGAGAATTTGATATACTATTGTGTATGGTATTAAAAGATCTATTTAACCGTAACTTTTTTAAGTTTGTTGTCGGATTTTTTGCAGTAATCTTGGTAAGTCTTTTAGTTATTTTTGCAGTAGATGCTTTAATGTTTTCGTCAGGTATTGATATAAAGGAAGATATTCCATTAAATGATTGTGTTACTAGTACAGGAGATCCATGCTAAGAAGTATATAGTGAATAAAAACAGATAAACAATAGAGAATACAAAAACCGTCCCGCCACCCAAAAGAGTGGCAGGGCGGTTTATTTTTTATTATGATTTAACTTTGAAGGAGTTCATTGACTACCTCTTGAACTATCTTTCCATCGGCAGTTCCTTTGAGGTCTTTCATAACTGCGCCGATAAACTGACCTTTTTGTGGAATAGTTGAGCCCATGTCAGAAATTTTTTTCTGAACAAATTTTACGATATCCTCACGACTTAATTGTGCTGGAAGAAATCCCTCAATAATTGCAAGCTCCGCTTTTTCAGATTCTGATAGATCTGTTCGGCCTGCTGCTTCAAACTGTGATATTGATTCTTTTCGTTTCTTTGCTTCGCGCGCTATAACAGCTAGCGCCTCTTCATCTTCAAGCACGCCGTCCGGCTTACGTCCTTTAGCTACGAGCTCGTTAGTAAATGCAGTAGAAAGTCCGCGCAAAACTAATAGACGAGTTTGCTCTTTTGCTTTGAGAGCTTCTAAAACTCCATTTTTTATATCTTGTTGTAGTGACATAAGTTATGTGAAAAACCTATAACAACTGCATGGTATCATATAAAGTGTTATGAATAAAAGTAAAAGTAAATGGCACACATTTGAAATAGGAGAAGTGGTAGACAGATTAAGTACTAATATTACAGATGGTCTATCTAGCGATAAAGTAGCTGGGCTAAAAAAAGTTTTTGGTAGCAATTATTTTGAAGAACGCATTCATTTGACGTTTGTGCGTAAACTTTGGAGATATTTCAAAAGTCCACTTAACCTAATTCTTGTTTTGGCACTCATAGTTACTTTGTTTTTGAATAAGAACGCTGATGCGACGGTTATTGGAATCGCCATCATCATTAACTTTGTTGTTGGTTTACATCAGGAAAGGCGCACAGATCGAGCTTTCGAACACCTCTCTTCATACCAAGAACATAAAACGATAGTGGTTCGCGATGGTAGGACTATGCGTATTGATACTAAAAAACTTGTGCCAGGCGATCTAGTTCTTATAAATGCAGGAGAAGTTGTTCCTGCAGATATTCGCCTAATATCAGTGCGCGATTTGTTTTTGAACGAGTCGTCATTAACAGGTGAGTTCGCGCCTATTGAGAAACATACTAAAGTAATTCAAGAAGATGTTCTTGTAACCGAGCAAAAAAATATGGCGTGGATGGGAACCTCAGTAGTTTCTGGTAATGGAAGTGGAATCGTTGTAGCAACAGGATCAAATACAAACATGGGACAAATAGCTACACAATTGCAAGCAACTCGTGATTCAGAAACTCCACTTCAGCATAATATCGCTCTTTTGGCACGTTATTTGGCGATTATAGCTTCTATTATTGTAGTAATTGTATTTTTATTTGGAGTTTGGAGAGGCGAAAGTATTACCGCAATGCTTATTTTAGCAGTTGCAGTTGCAGTTTCGGCTGTTCCTGAAGGCCTTCCAGCGGCAGTTTCAGTTTCTCTTGCGATAGGAGTAGAACGTTTATTAAATAGAGGCGGATTAGTGCGCTCTATAGTGACAGCAGAAACTTTGGGAAGTACCACAGTTATACTTACAGATAAAACAGGAACTCTGACGAAAGCCGAAATGGTATTCAAAAAAGCATATGTACCAGGAAGCGG
>JAPXOG010000026.1:0-5200 GCA_033811555.1 Minisyncoccota bacterium | reverse complement strand
ATTTAGGGGCGCTTTCTTCGGATGTGGTGTTAGAAAGATTGGGGAAAGACAAAATTAAAGTAAATGGGCGTCCGATGGAAAAAATAATAGTAGAAAATGCGATTCGCTTAGGATTGTCAAAAGATTTTGACACTTCCAACTTTATAGTAGGGGCTTTGCCGTTTAACTCAAGATATAAGTTTAGCGCATATGCACGCGAAGATAATGAGACAGGGAAACGTCGAATGTACGTTGCCGGCGCTCCAGAGATATTACTATCTGCCTCAGAATTTTACGGTCTTGATGAAAGACGGGATCTTTCAGAAGAGGAAAGTCAAAAAACGGAAAATATATTTGAGGAGGAAAGCGCTCATGGCTATAGAATTCTAGGGGTTGCATGGAAAGACATTCCTAAAGGTTTTGACATAAAAAATCTCACCGAGGAAGTTGTTTTAAAAGAACTGACATTCGGCGCTCTTCTTTTGTTTGAAGATCCTTTGCGGTATGACGCACGAGAGTCAGTTATGGCAGCACAAGATGCAGGAGTTACGGTGCGTCTTCTTACAGGTGATAATCTTGCGGTAGCTCGCACTATTACACGAGAAGTTGGAATAGATACGGATGAAGTTGTTATAACAGGGCCAGACATAGAGCGCATGTCTGATGAAGAATTATTAAATGCACTAAAAAAACATTCAACATTTGCGCGTGTATTACCTCTACAAAAAATGCGTATAGTGAATGTCCTCAAGGAAGCAGGAGAAGTGGTTGCGATGACTGGAGATGGAATAAATGATGCTCCTGCACTTAGGGCCGCTGACATAGGCGTGGCTCTCGGAAGTGGTACTGAAGTAGCTAAAGAAGCGTCTGATCTTGTCCTTATTCAAGATAGTTTTTCCATAGTAGTTTCTGCTATAGAAGAAGGTCGGCGTATCATGGACAATCTCAAGAAAATGGTATTTCATCTGATCTCGTCGTCGTTTGGGGAGATTACAGTTATTGTTGGGGCAGTTGTAGGAGGTTTAGCATTACCAATTTTACCGGCGCAAATTCTTTGGCTTAATATAGTGCAAGAAGGATTTTTATCGTTTGCGTTTGCTTTTGAGCCCGCAGAACCCGATGTTCTAAAACGTGATCCAAGAAGCGATAAGGTGAAGAAATTACTAACTAAAGAGGTAAAAACCGGAATACTTATTAGCGGTATTTTTTCTGGGGTTTTTGTTTTTATAATGTACTTAATCCTTTTGAGAATGAAGCTTCCTTTGCCTTATATCCAAACTCTTATGTTTGGAAACCTATCTCTTGATGCTCTTGTTTATGCGTTTTCGCTTAAGAATTTTTCCGTCCCTATTTGGCGTATTAAGATTTTTAGCAATAAATATCTGGTGTGGTCGGTAGTTTCAAGCTTCGTATTACTTGCTGTTGCATTTATTCTTCCTCCACTACGGAATTTACTTTCACTGGCAACTCTAAACTGGGTTGGTGTGCTTGCTTTGTTTATACTCGGAATTCTCAATCTTATTATTATTGAGGTTACAAAATTCTTTGTATTTAAGGCGAGATAGAATATTGCAGTTCTGATATACTGGTGACGTATGACTAATGTTTTACTCATAACACTAGTGGTATTGGTGGGAGTAGCTGTTGCTATGCAGATGTGGTTGTTTGTGCGTTCAAAAAAACCCGAAAGCAACGAGAAAGGCCTCTCTCTTATACTTCAACAACTCAACGAAGTGTCGCGTACTGTTGATCAAAAACTAGGAGAGAGCTCAAAAACGATGCATGAATCTCTTAAAAGCCAACTTTCTGAATCAACCCGTATTGTTCGAGAGGTTACGGAGGGTCTTACAAAATTAGATGAGACAAACAAACAAGTTGTTTCGTTTGCAGACCAACTACAACACCTACAGGATGTATTGCAAAACCCGAAGCAGAGAGGGGTTTTGGGAGAGTATTATCTTGAAACAGTTCTTCAAAATGTGATGCCGCCAGGTACGTTTCAGATGCAGTATCAGTTTAAAAACGGAGAGATAGTTGATGCGGCTATTTTTGTGAAGGATAAAGTTATCCCTGTCGATGCAAAGTTTTCTCTCGAAAATTACAATCGTATATTAGAAACTCGAGAGGGCAGTGAACGTGAGCGCCTTGAAAAGGCGTTTAAGGTAGATCTTAAAAATCGCATTGATGAAACATCTAAATATGTGCGTCCCACGGAAGACACAATGGAATTCGCATTTATGTTTATTCCATCTGAGGGCGTTTATTATGATTTACTTATAAATCAAGTTGGAACCGTAAAAACTTCTACCCGTGATTTAATAGAATATGCTTTTTCAAAAAAAGTTATAATAGTTTCTCCAACCTCATTTTTAGCGTATCTACAGACGGTAATGCAAGGATTACGCTCGTTGCAGATTGAGGAGCAAGCGAAAGATATTCAAAAACGTGTAGGAGAGTTAGGCCGTCATCTGAGCAATTACAATGAATTTATGCTCAAGCTTGGAAATTCTCTAGGAACTACTGTGAATCATTTCAACACGGCGCATAAAGAGCTCTCAAAAATAGACAAAGACATTGTAAAAATCTCTGGAGTATCTAGTTCAATTGAAACATCATCCATAGAGAAGCCGAATTTAGAATCTTGATGTTTTGTACTCAGTAGTAAGAGTAGCAATAAGTACTTGAAATATATAAAAATTGGCGTACACTATAAGTTTGTGAAGCGGGGTGGAGGAGCGGTACCTCGCCAGGCTCATAACCTGGAGAACGCCGGTTCGATTCCGGCCCCCGCAACAGAGTTGATTTGCTACTATATCTGTGCTGTATTGAGAAGTCTTAACCTGTCTCAGAATTTTAATATTATATCTCCCTTTTTAATAGAAGAGGTATTTTGATACACTTCAAGTTGACAGAATAAGCGGGATTTTTCTCGAACTTAATGTAAATCTTCTTAATTTCGGAGGATATATGGAAATAAAGGTAGAACACATCCATAAATCGTATGGAGGACATGTGGTCCTCGACGATATCTCGTTCTCTATTGGGAGAGGGATAAAGGCGGGGCTAGTAGGTGGTAATGGTAGCGGAAAGTCAACGCTCTTGAAAATCATCTCTGGCCAGATTGAGCCTGATGCTGGGGTAGTTAAAATACACAAAGATGCGGTGATTGGCTACATGCCCCAAGACACGAGTATCGTAGGGAACGAAACCGTCTCGGAATACCTTAGACATACAAGCGGAATGGCAAAACTGGAAGAGGATATACAGTCGTCGTCAGACGCGCTTGCAGAATACGAGCGACGAGACGGGTATGCATTCTATGGACGCATGGAGGCGATTCTTTCAGGGTTTGGTCTTGAAGACGTATCTAATCGTTCTTTGAATACTCTGTCTTCTGGACAGAAGAGTAAGGTGTTTATGGCTGGAGTACTTCTCTCGGATCCAGACATTTTGCTACTTGATGAACCGACGAATAATCTCGATTTACCTGCACTGCTTTGGTTTGAGCAGTTTCTCGCGAGTACTGATACGACCAGTCTCATCGTGTCGCATGACCGGGCATTTCTAGATCGGCTAGTTAGCAAGATTTTCGAGATTGACTGGATGACACGTGTAATGTTTGAGACCAACGGCAAGTACACTGACTTCCTTGAGCGTAAGAAAAAGGAACACATCCGGCAGTTGCAGAAGTTCGAAAAGCAACAAGAAGAGGTTCAGCGTCTCACCGAGGCAGCTCACGCGAAGCGTATCAAAGCAGCTCAGGGAGCTCGATACCTAGGAAGCGACAACGACAAGTTTCTCAGAGGTTTCAAACGTGATCGTGCTAGTTCATCTGGTAAGACGGCAAAGGCTATCGAAAAGCGGATCGAGCAGATGGAGAAGGTCGAGCGTCCCATCACTCGAGATGCTTTCAGGATTACACTCGAAGCAAGAAAGGCTGACGGATCGAAGGATATCACTCTTACTAAACTTGTTGCTGGGTACGCAGGAACGGAAGTTTCCATTGGCCCCGTAGATCTCTCTATACATTACGGCAAACGGTTTCTCATACTTGGTCTCAATGGAGTAGGGAAGTCAACGCTTGTACGTACGGTTTCCGGAGAGCTCGAACCCCTCTCTGGAACAGTGTCTCGAGGAACTGGTTTGGTGCTTGGTAATTTCACGCAAGAGCACCACGATCTTCCGCGTGATAAAACCATTGAGGAATTTCTTGTTGAACGAACCAATTTTTCACAAGAACACGTATTCGCTCTCGGGAAGAAGTACGGATTCTCAGAACAACAAGTTCGGCAACCTATCAGTGGTCTTTCACCAGGAGGACGGGCGCGGTTGTTGTTCGCACTTTTCTCAGCTCTTTCGGTTAATGTATTGTTGCTCGATGAGCCAACAAATCACCTCGACATTGAAGCTCTCGATGCGCTAGAAGAGATGCTCCGAAGTTACGAGGGTACGGTCATTGCGATTTCTCATGACCGACACTTCCTGAGTGTTCTGCAACCCACCGATATTTACAGTATTGAGCAAGGAGCACTCAAAAGGATCGCCGACATCGACTCCTACATCGATAAAGCGAGCTCTCACGCTGTTAGAATTCTTAGACGAGTATTGTAGGAAGGGCGGACCTCTCTGGAGGCCGCCCATTTCTTATAGATTAATACGTAGCTCTTTTAAGATTTGGTTCCATCTACGTCCTACCTGTGCAACAAAATTAGTTCGTGTTTTAAATAAAGATTAGGGGGTAGGTACAATTATTAAATGAGGATAATCCCTTCGTAAATCGTTGCGTTCTTCAGGTGAGAGTCTACAGACCCAAAGATATTTAACCGACTGTGGAAGCTCGAGGCCTTCTGCAGAGGTGATACCATCGAGGGAGAGATATTCTATTGACTGTGGAAGCTCGAGGCCTTCTGCAGAGGAGAGACCATCGAGGGAGAGTACCTTAATTGACTGTGGAAGTTCAAAATCTTCTATATCTATAGAGGTGAGACCGTTGAGGCTGAGTTTCTTAATTGACTGTGGAAGCTCGAGGCCTTCTGCAGAGGTGAGACCATTGAGATAGAGTCTTTCAATTGACTGTGGAAGTACAAGCTTTTTAGCAGAGGTGAGACCATCGAGGGAGAGATATTCTATTGACTGTGGAAGCTCGAGGCCTTCTGCAGAGGTGAGACCATTGAGGTGGAGTTCTTTAATTGATTGTGGAAATTTGAAACCTTTTGCAGAT
>JAPXOG010000025.1:0-9007 GCA_033811555.1 Minisyncoccota bacterium | reverse complement strand
GCTATTGCAGTTTCAGACGGGAAATTACTCGTAGGAGGGGCTTTTTCAGGAGAAGGAGAATCGGTATCTCGTCAAGGAATTGTAGCGATAGATCTTTCAACTTATGAATTAACGGACTTTGAACCGGAAGAAGCGCCATATTATGTCAGTTCACTAGCACTTTCACCTGATAACTCGGTTTTATACATAAGCGATACTTATGAACTTATAGGTGTTTCAACAGAGACTGGGATTGAAAATGGATTTGAAGTATATACTGACAATGAGATGTTTGCGCTTGCGGTTTCTTCTGACGGTACTGTCTACGCTGGAGGATTCTTTACTGAAGTAAATGACGACTCTAGTTATGCTTATTTAGTTGCACTTAATCCAGAAAACGGTTCGGCAATTGAGACATTTGCTCCTCAACTTGATAGCGTAGTGTTTGCGCTTGCATTTTCACCAAACGAAGAAGTGCTTTATGCCTCTGATGGTAACGGCACCATTTTTGCACTTAATCCAGTAAACGGCGACAAGTTGCTTACATCACCTGTGGTAGCAGATGGAGATATAATTTCACTTGCGGTTTCTCCAGATGGTAAGACGTTATACGCAGGAGGGGATTTCTATGAATTTACATCGTATCTTATTGATGTAGGAGAAGGATTTATTGCAGATGCTGAAACGGGGGCGGTTATTGGTACCCCATATTTGTCGACGGATAGCCATACAACGGTATATGCTTCAATTTCTGATGGTAATGGAGGTTGGTATGTAGGAGGTTCGTTTGATTTAGTAAACGGTGAAGAGTGGAATAGCCGTATAGCACACATACTTCCAGATGGCTCAGTTGATAAATCATTTGAACCTTCTTTTGAATGGAATACGAATGTAAAAGCGCTTGCATTGGATGGTGAGATTTTATATGTAGGAGGAGATTTTGATTCTATTGGTTCTGAAGATCGTATTGGGTTAGCTGCTATTAATACAACTAATGGTTCTCTTCTTTCTTTTAATCCAAAATTAAACGGAGAAGTGAATGCTCTTGAACTAGATGGCAAAGGCAATTTGTATGTGGGAGGAAGATTCTCTTGTGTTGGATATGATTATGACGTAGGCACATGTCCTGAGGGATCTGCGCGCAACAATCTTGCCTCTGTTTCTATCAGTGATGGCAAAGCTACTGAGTTTAATCCAAATATAGATGGAGAGGTATTTGATATAGACATCTCAGAAGATGGTTCCGTTCTTTATGTCGGTGGTGCGTTTGACTATGTAAATGGAGACCAAGAAAGAGTTGATTTCGCAGCATTTTCATTGGATTCTGAAACTCTAGGAGAAGTTACGGCGCTTGATTTAAGTCTTATATCAGAAAGAGATACTGTACTCGCAATTGCAGAATCTTCGGATGGAAAAACTGTATACATAGGTGGTTATTTCGGTATCGCAGATGACGAGGGCACGTTGCCTGTGATAGTTGCTGTAGTTGATGTTGAAGCAAATGGAGGTGTAGGGGCATTGTCAGAAGCGTTTCCATATATTTCACAAGAAGATGGAGGTACAGAGGTGTATGCTCTTGCGCTTTCTGAAGATGACTCAGTCCTTTATGTTGGGGGAGAATTAGGTGAGAATCTCAGGGAAGGCGTTTCAGCAATTTCAACCGCAGATGGTTCCCTTATAGAAGAATTCAATGCAAACATAGATGATTGGATAACGGTGCATACAATAAGTACTTCTCAAGAAAGTGGAACTCTCTTTATAGGAGGAGAACACATGTATGTACAAGCTGAAGGTGGCGGTGTGCGTCAAGGTGTGGCTTCATTTGATACCACAGATCTATCATTAACCGACTTTGATCTTGATATTGAAAATTTGCAGGTGTATTCGCTTGCTGTAACTTCGGATGGAGAGCAGTTGTATGTAGGAGGGGGAGTTTATGATGATGATACAGGAAGTGTTTATCCTTATCTGGCTTCTTTTGATACCCGAACTGGTGAGATAACGTTTGCTCCTGAACTTGAAAGTATTTATGGAGAAGAGTTTGTTGTTACTCTTTCGTTGTCACCAGACGACGATGAGCTTTACATAGGAGGATATCTTTATGATGCTATGTATGCAATCTATTCATCATATGACGAAGATAAAAACCCTTCTGATGATGAAGATGATGGAAAAGAAGATGGTGGAGGTAGTAGCAAAGGCGGAGGAGGAGGGGGAGGTCAATCACGTCGCAAAGTTGGAGGAACTATTGGCGCAACAGGAGGTACAGATGCAACAATTAAGGCAATTCTTGAAAAACTAATCTCAATACTCACCCAAATGATAGCCCTTCTTTCAAACAGTCAATAAAAAACTTAGAAGTTAAACTTCTAAGTTTTGACTCTAGTTATTTGATCGCACCCGCTTTTTTTAGTGTTTCGTATGCTCCTCGTTTGCGAATGGTTTTCATTCCTCGGTTTGAGATTATTACATGAATTGTTTTGCCGAGTTCAGGGACGAAGAGCTTGCGCTTCTGAAGATTTGCTTTCCGACGATTCTTTCCGCGTTTTACGCCAGGATTAAATTGCGTCGCACGAGTTCGATTGCTGTAACGTCCTGCAGTTTGTGATGATTTGCCGGTAACGGCGCATTTCTTTGCCATAACAATTTTCTAAGAGATTTAACTCTAGCATGATAGGGCACAATGGTCAAATTACACTTTCGTGTCAGTACTTTTCCAAGGTGCATCAGTTCTTACGCGCATTTTTCGAAAAGAAGCAAATGAACTTACTGATATTTTTAGTGTTATACTAAAAAAATCCGAATAAGTTTAAATATTAGAAATTGTTTCGGACTTCAGTTTTGTTTCGTATTTACTATATATGCCAGACATTATTCAACCAGTCATCATTATAGCAGTTGTAATTCTTTCAATTGTGTTACACGAAATTGCGCATGGATATGCTGCCAATGCGCTTGGCGATCCTACTGCACGACTCGCTGGGCGCCTCACTCTTAACCCTCTCTCGCATCTTGATTTATTTGGTTCAGTAATAGTTCCAGCTATTACATGGTTTTCAGGAGGATTTATTTTTGGTTGGGCGAAACCTGTTCCTTACAATCCGTACAACCTAAAAGCAGGAAAGTATTCTGAAGCTTTAGTTGCAGGCGCAGGACCCGCAACCAACTTATTACTTGCGCTCATATTCGGCCTCACTTTACGTTTTTTTGGGGACGTACTTCCGGAAGGATTTGTCGTTGTGGGGATTACAATAACTATAGTGAATATTGCTCTTGCGATATTTAATCTTATTCCAGTTCCTCCACTTGATGGCTCAAAAATACTAGCTTCGGTTTTACCGTTTTCTCAAGCGAAGTTTCTCCTTTCTCTTGAAAGATATGGTTTTTTGCTCGTTTTTGTATTCCTTCTTGTTGCTTGGAGTTTTATTTCGCCAGTTATACGAGGATTGTTTACTATAATCACAGGTTTTGGGTTTTAATTTTTCCACACATAAATCGTTTTTTGATCGAAATAGTTTTAGACTCGATAGATATTGTGTAAATTTTTTATTTTTATTCTCATACATCAATCTGGCCAGGAACCTAAGAAGAATCTTCAGATGAAGGTGGGTATGGAGAAGAAAAGATTTCCGACACGCCAATAGATCAGACACCAATAGATGGTGAATTTGAAGTAGAATCACAAGAGGTAGAATAGTTGCGAATGTCTTGATTTTGTAGTATCTTTTTTGTGCCGCGTTGTGCGGGTTTTTTAAACGGATATGGCGACAATTAATCAGCTTGTAAAAAAGAATAGGCGAAAGGTGAGCAGAAAAGCAAAGACCATCGGTCTTCGTCGTGGTTTTAATACGCAGACGAACCGTCCTACCCGTTATGTTTCACCTTTTAAGCGTGGTGTGTGTACGCAGGTGAAAACAACAACACCTAAAAAACCGAACTCTGCAATTAGAAAAATTGCACGTGTGCGTTTAACAAATGGTCAAGAAATAACAGCTTACATTCCCGGCATAGGACACAAATTACAGGAACACTCTGTAGTATTGGTTCGCGGAGGTCGTGTGAAAGATATCGGAGTTCGTTACACTATAGTACGCGGGACGCTTGATGCGGAGGGAGTTGAGAATCGCAAGCAGGGACGGTCACTTTACGGTGTAAAAAAACCTAAAGCGAAGTAAGATATAAAATAAAAGAATTAAATTCTAATAGTTAAAATTCAAAAAATATAAACAAATCCTTTAACTCTATATTTTCGGATTTCAAATTTTCAAAAATATGCGTCGCAGATTAAAAGAAAGAGAAAAACACCCAGTTAGGCCAGACCGAGTATATGGTTCGGTTACGGTTTCAAAACTTATTTCATACGTTACGAAAGAAGGTAAAAAGTCAGTTGCTCAAAAACATGTATATAAGGCATTTGAGCACTTGAAGAAAGATCATGAAGTTAAAGATCCGGCGGTGTTCCTTGAGGAAGTAATTAGAAATGTTGCGCCTACTATGGAAGTTAGATCACGCCGAGTAGGAGGCGCAAACTACCAGGTACCTTTCCCGGTTCGTCCTGAACGTCAGCTTGCACTTGCATTGCGCTGGATTCTGGAAGGAGCGCGTACAAAGAAAGGAAGCGATTTCGGAAAACGACTTGCAGATGAGCTATTTGCCGCATCTAAAGGAGAAGGAGGAGCAATGGCAAAGCGCGAAAATGTTCACCGAATGGCAGAGGCAAATAAAGCATTCGCGCATTTCGCATTTTCAAGACAAAAGAAATCCGCAGGACGCTAGGCAACCTGCTTTTTATACGAGTAATAGTTCTTTTTCATGAATAGAGATTATCCACTAGAGAAGGTGCGCAACTTTGGAATCGTAGCGCATATAGATGCAGGAAAGACAACAACATCTGAACGTGTTCTGTTTTATACAGGGATGTCGCACAGGATGGGTGAAGTGCACGAAGGTGAAGCAACTATGGACTGGATGGACCAAGAGCGTGAGCGTGGTATTACTATTGCTGCCGCAGCCACTACTTGTTTTTGGACTCCAACTTATGATCCTGAAAATAAGGATTTAAAACATCGTTTTAATCTAATAGATACGCCTGGACACATTGACTTTACTATTGAAGTGAAACGCTCATTGCGTGTTTTGGATGGAGCAGTAATTGTTTTTGATGGAGTTTCAGGTGTTGAACCGCAATCTGAAACTAACTGGCGTTATGCGGATGAAGAGAAAGTTCCACGCCTGTGTTTTATAAATAAACTAGATCGAACCGGAGCATCTTTTGAACGTTCATATAAATCAATTCTTGACCGCCTTACAACAAACGCGGTGCGTATGCAAATACCAATCGGTGAAGAAGACAAACACGAGGGAGTGGTTGATCTTTTGACACGTACTGCGTATTACTTTGAAGGTAATTTAGGAAGCACGATTCGTACTGGAGAAGTACCAGAACATCTCAAGGAGGATGTAGAAAAATATCGACATGAACTCATTGAAAAAATTATAGAGCAGGATGAGGAAGCAATGAATATGTATTTGGAAGGGAAGGAGCCAGAGCTAACTGTTCTTAAAAAAATACTTCGTAAAGCGGTAATAGGAAATCTTATAACTCCAGTATTTACAGGTACGGCACTTAAAAATAAGGGAGTACAACTTGTGCTTGATGCAGTAGTTGATTATCTTCCATCACCGCTTGATATTCCGCCAACTAAAGGTATTAATCCTGCAACGGGAGAGGAAGAAATTCGTAACGCTTCAGACGACGAACCATTTTCAGCTCTGGCATTTAAGGTGCAGTCCGATCCATTCGTGGGTCAACTAACGTTTTTCCGCGTATATTCAGGCACTATTGAGGCGGGTTCTTATATTTACAATTCATCAACTGAAACGAAAGAGCGCCTTGGACGTATAGTGCGTTTACATGCAAATGAACGCGAAGAGGTTAAAAAAGTATTTGCTGGAGAAATTGCTGCGGCAGTTGGTTTGAAGGATACAAAAACTTCTGACACATTGTGTGACGAAAAAAACCCTATAATTCTTGAAAAGATAAAGGTACCGGAACCCGTTATCTCTCTTCGTATTGAGCCGAAGACAAAAGCAGATCAAGAAAAACTTGGTATGGCACTAAAACGTCTCTCCGACGAAGATCCGACCTTTAAGGTCACAACAGATCAAGAAACTCTTGAGACAATTATTGCGGGGATGGGAGAACTGCATTTAGAGGTGTTGGTTGAGCGTATGCGTCGTGAATTTTCAGTTGACGCAAATGTTGGAAAACCGCAAGTGGCATATCGTGAGACGATTTTGGGAACCGCAGATGTAGAAAATAAATATATTAAGCAAACGGGTGGGCGAGGGCAGTATGGCCATGTAAAGATTCGCGTAAAGCCAATGGATACTTCTATTGCTGATGAAGATTTACCAAAGAATGTAAAACGAGAGGATGGACTGGAGTTTATCAATTCTATTAAAGGAGGGGTTATTCCTCAAGAATATATTCCAGCTGTTCAGAAGGGGTTGAAGGAAGCGATGGACAGGGGAGTTCTTGCTGGATATAAACTAGTAAACATTTCTGTTGATTTGTATGACGGTACATACCACGAGGTGGACTCTTCCGAAATCGCGTTTAAGATTTCTGCTTCGCAAGCATTGCAAGAAGCTGTTCAAAAAGCGCGTCCAGTACTTCTTGAGCCGATTATGAAGGTGGAAGTTGTGGTACCTGAGCAATTTATGGGTGATGTTACGGGAAATCTTTCTTCAAAACGAGGGCAGATTCAAGGAATGGAAGATAGGGGACAGCTTAAAGCAGTACGAGCACTTGTTCCTTTGTCTGAAATGTTTGGATACACTACACAATTGCGTTCTATGACGGAGGGTCGTGGAAACTCAACAATGGAATTTGATCACTACGAAGTTGTTCCGGAAAATGTTGCAAAAGGAATTATTGAGGCAAGAGGAGGGACACACCGATAGGGGGCGAGAAATAGAGAAAAATACAACTTTTCATAATCCCCATTTTAAGACAAAAAAAAGGGGGGGTGTGGTACACTTTAAGTGTATTTTTGCGTGTTTAAAAAATAAAAAATTAAGTATTTTTCGTATGAAACGATTTCTTATCACTACACTAAGCATACTTTTATTGGCAGTAGTATTTATTCCATCTTCTGTATTTGCTCTTTCTACTTGGGCTGAAGTTCAACCTGCTGGGAATATTGATAATGGGTGGCGGGCTGTTGCTTCATCATATGATGGCTCACATATTATAGTGGGGGCATATGATGGTCGTCTCTATATATCATCTGACTCGGGAAATACATGGGCAGAAACAAGACCAGCAGGAGATGTAGACAAAAGATGGCATACGGTTGCATCTTCTGCAGACGGCTCTCATCTTATTGCTGGAGAATATGGAGGACGTCTCTATATATCGTCTAACTATGGAGAAACATGGACTGAAAAAAGACCCGCTGGAAATACAGATAAAGATTGGAGGATCGTAGAATCATCTTCAGACGGCTCACATCTTATTGCTGGAGTATATAATGGCCGTCTATATATATCGTCTGATTATGGGGGAACATGGACAGAAACAATGCCCGCAGGAGACAATAATGCCAATTGGGATGCTGTAGCATTGTCTTCAGATGGAACACACATTATTGTAGGTGCATTCTCTGGTAGGCTTTATACATCATCTGATACTGGAGCTTCTTGGTCAGAGGTGCGACCAGTAGGAGATGTAAAAAAGAATTGGACTCTAGTTGCCTCATCAGCAGATTTATCGCGTATTGTTGCAGGAGTAGCGGATGGTCGTCTCTATTTATCATCTGACTCTGGAAATACATGGACAGAAACAAGACCTGCCGGAGATACAAATAAGAATTGGCTACCATCTGCATCTTCTGAAGACGGCATTAATGTTATAGTTGGAGTTTATGGAGGTCGTTTTTACACAACATCTAATTTTGGTGGATCGTGGACAGAAACACAACCTGCGGGGAATACAGATAAGTATTGGCACTCTGTTGCTTTATCTGCAGATGGCTCTCAGATGGTAGCAGCTGTGAGAGCTGGTCGCCTCTACATATACTCAGAAGCATTTAAGATAGCAGGCCTTACTCCAGCAAATAACGAATCTCAAGTAAACCCATCAACTGGCCTTACTATCACATTTGACCGTGACATAACTATCTCAACTGGAAACGTTACACTCTACGACGCATCAGATGACTCAATAGTAGAAACGATAGATATAACTGGTCCTCAAGTAACTCTTTCTGACTCAGATACACTCACCGTAACACTATCATCTCCACTTGAATTTGGAGGAAAACGATATTATGTCCTTGCAGATGAAGGAATCGTGAAAGATCAAGAAGATAATGATTTTCCAGGAATCTTAAGTCCTTCCGTATGGACCTTCACCACAGAAACATCCCCTCTCATCACCGAACTCTACCCTGAAGATGATGCAACAGAGGTACCTTTGGTAAATAACTTTGACACAGACCCCTTCTACCTCGGATTTGACAGAGAGGTATACCCAGGAACAGGTTCCATCACCCTCTACAAATCAGACGATGACAGTGTCGTTGAAACATTTGATGTCACCGATGATGACCAAGTAGATTTTGAAGATGGAACAACTGTCTACCTCAACTCACAAGAAGTACTTGACTACAACACCTCCTACTACTTCCTCATTGATGACGGTGCCATAGAAGATGAAAATGGACTTCCTTTTGAAGGTATTAATGACAAAATAACTTGGAACTTCACAACCAAAGAGGGTCCCACTGTTATCCTGGACCGCTCATTTAACTCAGGTGAGGGGATTGACCCAGGTGGAGGAGTTTTATCTGTCGCCATACAAAACGATGGAAAGATTCTAGTGGGAGGTGCTTTCTCTTCTTACGACGAACAAGAAATAGGAAATGGTATTACACGTCTCAACCAAGACGGAACGCTTGATGCCACCTTCATCACAGGTGAAGGGTTTGTTTATGAGGGTTCTGCGGGTTTCGTTACATCCCTT
>JAPXOG010000024.1:0-9689 GCA_033811555.1 Minisyncoccota bacterium | reverse complement strand
AGGCGCTTTGCGCCGAGGCTGTTTCTTACGATTTCACAAAAAGTGAAAATTGGCGGAGAGGGAGGGATTCGAACCCTCGGAGGGGTTACCCCCTCAACACCTTAGCAGGGTGCTGCATTCGACCGCTCTGCCACCTCTCCTTACGTTGCAATATAACATTTTTGACCCTCTTTTTCTATTCGTATGCGGTGTTATACTATACGTATTAAAAGGAAAGTATAACTATAGCTATTTAGTATGGAAGGCGAAACAACAAATGCGCAACCTTCAGCGCAATCCTCTGCAGGAGGAAAATGGGGGATTATTATTGTTATTGTAGTTTTATTAATCGGAGGTCTGTTCTTGTTTAATCGAAAAGATGGAGGAATGGGCGGTTCAGAAGGAAAACAAATGACAGGTTCGCTTTCGGATCTTCTCAAACGTGGAGGTGATTGGAAGTGTACGTGGAACGTAGATATAGAGGGCACTAAAAGTTCAGGAACGATTTATGTTTCTGGAAAAAAGTTTGCAAGCGTTGTAACCACAAATACCGGTATGGGAGAAATGACAGTGAACGGTATTAGTGATGGTGAGTATGTATACACTTGGGGCTCGGCAATGCCGGGTGGTGTAAAAATGAAGCTGGAGGAATCACAGATGGGAGATCCAGAAATTCCTGGTGTAGCAGATGCAAGTGGTGCAAATCAGTTAGGTGATAAGTATACATATAACTGTGATAGATGGAATGCAACTGCCTCAACTTTTGTACCACCATCAAATATAACTTTCACAGATTTATCTAAGATGATGGAGAGTATGCCTCAGATACCAGAGTTTCCGGAAATGCCTGAACTTCCACAGATGTAAATTAGTGAGCAACAGTAATACATAGGATACGACGCGCGCCCGCTTTTCGCAGGGCGCGCGTCGCTTCTCGTAGAGTGGCACCAGTTGTTACAACATCATCAATTATTAAAATGTTGTTCTCAAGTATTTTTGAATTGTTTTTCACAACAAAAGTTCCAGCAACATTACTTGTTCGTTCAAGTCTAGTTACTTGTTTTGTTTGACTTTCTCTTGCTTCAGTTCGAAGTAAGACATCCGTTGCTAGTGAAAAATGAGATTTATCTGCATGGCGCAAAAAACCTATCGCAATTTCTTCTGATTGATTGTATCCGCGCATACGTCGTTTGCGTTTTGTGAGGGGTATTGGTACTACAATCCATCGGGCATTGTTTATTAAGACGTTGGAAGAGAGGTCTTCTCCATAGAAATCCCAAAGTGTTTCTCCTAGTATATGGCATATTCTGGGTTCGTTTCGGTATTTTGCGAGATGAATTGCAGTTCGCACGAACGAATCACGAAATATAAATGGAGAAAGAGTTTTTGGTGAAGTGAATATTGTATCGTTATGCCGAGTTTGAGCGGTTTTTATGAAATCGGCTACAGAGCAATCTCGAATATGTTGCGCAATTGGAGATTCTGGGAAAAGAGTATGCAACAAAAATTGTAGTAACCGTTGTATGAATAACATCTGCGTCATAAACAACTAAGATGTTATACTGTAGTACATAAAATAGTTTTCAAATTTCATGTCGCTTCTAGATACTCTCAAACAATCCATCGGTAAATTGGCCCAGCCGAAGGCAAAAAGTGTACTTGGAATTGATATATCTTCTTCCACGATTAGATTAGTTCAGATTGGGCGTTCAAAAGGACGAGCAATTCTTGAAACGTACGGAGAACTTAATCTAGGTCCGTATGCTGGCATTGAAGGAGCCAGATCGACTAGTTTGTCTCCAGATAAGCTTTCTGACGCGCTAGTGGATCTTATGAAAGAAGCAAAAACCTCAACGATTGAGTGTGGTGTTGCAATACCTCTTTCTTCAAGTCTTATCAATATTGTTCAAATGCCAGACGTTGGAGAATCAAAACTCAAAGACATGGTTCCAATTGAGGTTCGTAAGTATATCCCTGTTTCCATTGATGAGGTTATGGTTGATTGGCGCATTGTTCCTCAAGTTGAGATGCAGACACGTGAAGATGTTGAAAGACCGAAAGAAGAATCAAAAGTAAAAAAAGTTGAAGTACTTACAGTCGCTATTCATAAAGAAACTATTGATAAATATACAGAAGTTATAAAGCGCGCTGGTTTGAGAGCAGGATTTTTCGAAGTGGAGGTTTTTTCAACAATTCGAGTCGCACTTGAAGAGGAATTTGCTCCTACTATGATTGTTGGACTTGGAGCAGGTACGACAAAGATATATATAGTTGATCGTAAGATTTTGCGCGAGTCACACATTATTAGTCGCGGTTCGCAAGAAATCACAGTAACTCTTACAAAAGGTTTGGGAGTTACTCTCCAGCAGGCAGAAGATATGAAAAAAAGATATGGGGTTATTCAGCAAGGAGTGGGTAGTGATGTAGGTCAGATATCTTCACTTGTTATTGATGCAATTTTTTCTGAGGCGCAACGCATTATGTTTGCTTATCAGAGAAAGTATTCACGAAACATCAATCGTGTAGTACTGACTGGAGGAGGATCTATTATGCCAGGACTTATTGATCGTGTTCGATCTATTTTACAAACCAATGTATCATTAGCGGAATCGTTTAATAAAGTAGAAACTCCTGCTTTTCTAAATGATGTGCTAAAACAGATAGGTCCTAGATTTGATGTTGCGATCGGAGCAGCACTAAGAAGGCTTGAAGAACTCGGATAGGATCGTTATTCACATATCATTTCGTTTTTAAGTATAATCTGTTCTATACTGTATTTGAATTGTATTTTCACTGATGTATGGCAGAACAATTTCATACTTCATTTATACCAAAGAAAAACTTAGATGGTCCTAGGCGTGATAACGTGACAGGGTCTGGGTTTGCGTTATTTGTCGGAATATTGGCAACAATCGTATCTGTTGCTCTTGTCGGTGGAGTTTATGCTTATGAGGCGTATCTTCAAAGTGCTATTGGGAGAAAAGAAGAACAACTTCGTCAGCAACGAGATGCTTTTGCGCCAGAGGTTATTCGTGATATGTCGCGTCTAAGCACAAAACTTTCTGTAGCAGATCGGTTGTTGCGTGATCATGTGGCTGTTTCGGAAATTTTTAATTTGTTACAGCAAGTGACTCTTAAAACGATACAATTCAATACATTTAACTTTGGTTCCGGACAGGATGGAGTACATGTGACTCTGCAGGGGCAAGGGTTGTCCTTTTCTTCAGTTGCATTGCAGGCGGATGAGTTTGCTAGAAATCCAAATTTTTCAGACACAATGTTCTCCAACTTTGCACTAGATAGTCGCGGTAACGTTACGTTTTCTGTATCAACGCTCGTTAATCCTAGGTTGATTTCGTATCGAGAGGTAGCTGGACAGCGCAGTTCTATAGTTGTAGAGCCATTAGAGAATCTAGAGCCAATACAAGTTGAGCCCATTACAGAAGAAGTATCAGAAGGAGTAGTGCAAGAAAGTGAAGTGCCAATAGATGCTGGTTATGATCAAACTTTTGAAGGGATATAATAAATAAACATGCGTTTCATTTCAGGTATCATACTCATAGTTGTATCAGTTGCTCTGTTTTTTGGGTTTACTAATCCTAAATATCAGAATACAAAACCTGTGCGTGATAAAGTCGCACAGCTTGATGAGGCACTTACAAAAGCAAAAGAGCTCACAGAGCTTCGTGATAAATTGACTGTGCAATACAATACATTTACTCCTGAAGAGATCAAAAAGCTCAACACAATGATTCCGGATTCAATTGATGCTGTACGTTTAATCATTGATGTGGATAGTATTGCAGATCGACACGGCTTATTTATTGCAAATGTGTCTGTAACAGGAAATGAGGAAGGGAAGGCTACGGGGCCCGATGGTCGTTCTTATGGAATAGCGAATATTTCGTTTAGTATTGCAACAACATACGAACAATTTAAATCGTTTCTTGCAGATGTAGAGCGAAGTATGCGCCTGCTGGATATTACAAGCATCTCGTTTGGTCAGCCAGATGCACTTGGACTCACTACCTATAGTGTACGAGCACAAACATACTGGCTTCGCTAAACATTTATGTTTCAGAAATATAAAAAACCAATCATTATTCTAGCTGCAATAATTGCGTTATTTGTTCTGTATTCAACGTTTTTAAAGAAGGAAGAGGAACCGGTAATAGGAGCTGTTTCATCTACGAAAGGATTATCGGCGGAAAACAGCGAGCTTATCATGCTACTGTCGGAACTCCGCTCAATTCATCTTGACCGTGATTTTTTCCGAAATGAAACATTTCTAACTCTTTTTGATTTTACTGTTAAGCTTATTCCAGAACCTGTGTCGAGACAGAATCCGTTTGCACCGATTGGCAGTGATGGTGATATCCCACAGACTCAGAACGATGATGTTATTGATGTTAGCGCGGCTTTTTAAACGTACGCGTATAATATGTCTTTTTTAGATGGACTTGTACAAAAGGGTGTTATTGATAGCGATGAGATTTCAGCGATTGAGAGAGAAGTAAAAGACACCGGCAGAACCATTGAAGAGGTGTTACGCCTTCGTGGAGTATCTCCCGCTGATATTTTGCAGGCTAAAGGTATTCACTATGGGATACCTACTCGATCGGTTACTGATCGTATTCCGTTTGAAGTACTTAACTATATTCCTGAGGAGTCAGCTCGTCATTACCGATTTGTTCCGCTTGGAGTTTCAGACGGTGTTCTTGATGTTGGTATTTTAGATCCTGATAACGTGGAGGCGCGCGATGCATTGCAATTTATTTCAACGAAAATGGACATGCCATTTAGGCTGTTTCTTATTTCACCCGATGATTTCGAGGAAATACTTAAGCAGTATCAAGGATTGACTGGGGAGGTCTCAAAGGCTCTCACGGATCTTGAAATGGAAATTTCTGCAGAAGAAGAAGAGCTTTCTCAAAAACTGAAAGATGCGCGAAGTGGAGGACAAGAGGAAGAGAATATTATGGAGGACGCTCCTGTAACTAAGATAGTTGCGACGATACTTAAACATGCTATTGAAGCCGGGGCTTCAGATATACACATTGAACCAACCTCAGAAGAAGTACGCGTTCGTTTCCGTGTTGATGGAGAGCTTTCAACCAACCTGACATTGCCACTTAAAGTGCACTCTGCTGTTGTGGCGCGCGTTAAAATTCTTTCAAACATGAGGTTGGATGAGAAGCGCAAACCACAGGATAACCGCTTTTCTGCACGCATTGGAGGTCAGAAAATAGACTTTCGTGTATCAACATTTCCCACATACTATGGTGAAAAAGTAGTGCTCCGCATTCTCGCTTCAGAAATAGGAGTACTTCCGTTGGACAAAATAGGTTTTTCAGAACGTCATCTAAAAATTATTCGTTCCGCTATTAAACGCCCTTATGGCATTATTCTCATTTCGGGTCCAACTGGTTCAGGAAAAACTACTACTCTGTATTCAATGCTTCAGGAAGTTGATCGCGAAACAAAAAATGTACTATCGCTTGAGGATCCAGTTGAATACAGCATTCGAGGAATGAATCAGGCCCAAATACGTCCTGAAATAGGGTTTACATTTGCTTCAGGTCTACGCACCACTTTGCGTCAAGATCCTGACATCATAATGGTCGGTGAGATTCGTGATAAAGAAACCGCCCAACTAGCAATTCAAGCAGCGCTTACAGGACATCTTGTGCTTTCAACCATACACACCAACAACGCAATAGGTGTCATTCCGCGACTTATCGATATAGGTGTGGACCCGTTTTTGATAGGGCCGACGTTGATTCTTTCATTAGCTCAACGTCTTGTTCGCCGTCTGTGTGACGGAGCAGGAAAAGAGATTCCGATTGAAGGCAGTTATAAGAAAATGGTTGATTCATTGTTTGAAGATTTACCAGAAAAGTTTCGCGCGGAAATTCCTAGGTCAAATGTTTTGTATGGTGCTCAACCTACCTCTGAGTGTCCTAACGGTACTCGTGGTCGTATGGCAGTATTTGAATTAGTTGAAATGACAAAAAAACTTGAGAATGTAGTTTTAACCAATCCTGTAGAACCAAGACTCGTTGAGATAGCACGTAAACAGGGCATGATTACTATGCAAGAAGATGCGATTATTAAATGCATGAAAGGTCTAATACCTTTTGAAGAGGTAAATACGCTAGGAGGATTGTACGATACTGTACAAGAAGAAGATGATGTAGTTCTGGATACTGGCGATGCTGGGGAAGAGCCACACAATAAAGAAATTGTGTTAGAATAATAATATGATTTTAAACACACAAGAGTACGAGAAAGAACTCAACGAGCTTCTCGACATAACAGTTAAACAAGGTGCTTCAGATTTGCATCTCTCAGTTGGATATCACCCAACAGTTCGTATTTCTGGTAGTCTAGTGCCGTTAGTAAAAAAAGAACCGCTTTCTCAGGGTGATGTGGAATCATTTATGAAGCTATTGGTGCGTCCCGATGTGCGTGAGATTTTTTTGCGCGACAAAGAAATTGATTTTTCATATAGCTTTAATAATGATCAGGCGCGTTTTCGAGGAAATTGTTCATATTCTCGTGGAAATATCAGTATTGTACTTAGATTTATCCCCCGTACTATTCGCACACTAGAAGAACTTCAATTGCCAACAATACTTGCAGATTTTGCGCGCCGTGAGCAGGGTTTTTTCCTAGTTGTTGGTCCAGTAGGACATGGTAAATCGACAACTCTTGCTGCAATGATTGACATTATTAACTCTGAGCGTGCCGATCACATAGTAACCATTGAAGACCCAATTGAATATATTTTTGATCCGAAAAAATCGATGATTAATCAGCGTGAAGTTCGTATTGACACGAATGATTTTTCTATAGCACTTCGACAGATGTTTCGCCAAGATGTTGATGTTGCTATGATCGGTGAGATGCGCGGACAGGAAACAATTGCAACTGCCGTAACTGCCGCAGAAACTGGTCATCTTGTTTTGTCTACACTTCACACCAATAATGCATCACAAACCATTGACCGTATAATCGATTCTTTTCCGTCCGAACAACAGGACCAGGTACGTATGCAGCTCTCTACTTCACTTATCGGTGTGTTCTCTCAACGTCTTGTTGCGGGGGTATCAGGTGGACTTGTTCCGGCTTACGAACTACTTATCAATAATAAAGCAGTGGCAAATCTTATTCGCGAAGGACGTACTCATGAAATTGATACAGTCATTGAAACTGGTTCTGAATATGGAATGATTGATATGAACCGCTCGTTGGCGGAACTAGTTCGTAGAGGAGAGATTACAGTTGAAATGGCTCGAATGCATTCTCTGAATCCGGCAGTGCTTGAAAGACTTATTTAAACAAGTGTAGTTATTTATTTTCCCTAACATGAAAACTCTTTTGTATATCGGTATAGGTCTTGTTGTTCTACTTACGCTTGTGGCAGTAGGAGCTAATTCCAATTCACTTCCATACCTCGGTATTTTAGTTGTGGCACTTCTTATAGGAGCTTATTTTTTCAAAAAGTAATATATGTTGTTTTCCTACTTAGCAATTGATCAAGACGGAAACGAAAAAAAGGGAACTATAGATGCGCTTAATGAAGATGTAGCGATCCGCTCACTACAATCACGGAAACTTGTTATTGCTTCAATTCGCAGGATAGAAGATAAGAGATCTGTCGCAGGCGGCTCGTTTTCATTTCTACAGCGTGTATCCAATAAAGACCTTGTCATTTTGTCACGTCAAATAGCAACTCTGTTTGAAGCGCAAGTTTCAGCGCTCCGAGTATTTCGTCTACTAGCAGAAGAAAGCGATAAACCTGTACTACGCACTGCACTTATTGAGATCTCAAATGATTTACAGGCAGGTTCTGCTATTGCAAAGGCACTTGAAAAACATCCTAAGGTTTTCTCATCATTTTATGTGAGTATGGTAAAGGCTGGAGAGGAATCTGGAAAGTTGGATCAGACTTTTTCGTATCTTGCCGATTATCTTGATCGTACGTACGAAGTGACAAGCAAAGCACGCAATGCTCTCATATATCCTTCATTTGTCATAGCGGTGTTTGTTTCAGTTATGGTGTTGATGTTCACCACTGTTATACCAAAGCTATCATCTATTTTAATGGACTCAGGGCAGGAGATTCCGGTGTACACGAAAGCAGTCATTAGTATTTCAAATATTCTCGTTGATTATGGATTGTTTGTATTGGTACTTCTTGTGCTTGGAGGAGTGTGGGCATTTAGGTATTTGCGTACCACAGATGGAGAAAGATTGTTATCGCGACTTAAAATTTCAATCCCGTATCTAGGCGATTTGTATCGCAAATTATATCTCTCGCGTATAGCGGATAACATGCATACTATGCTTTCAGCAGGTATCCCTATGTTGCGAGGATTAGAAATTTCGGCAGAAGTAGTTGGGAACTCTCTGTTCGAAGAAGCACTTCGGAAAGCAGTTGAGTCTGTGCGGGGAGGTTCTTCTGTAGCTGATTCTATGTCGGGGAGTCCGCACATTCCATCAATTATGACGCAGATGATACGAATTGGTGAAGAGACAGGTGAACTTGCAACAATTCTCAAAACACTTGCTCATTTCTATGATCGTGAGGTTAAAAATGCTGTGGATACCCTAGTTGATCTCATTGAGCCGGCCATGATTGTTTTGTTGGGTCTTGGGGTAGGAGTGTTGCTTGCCTCGGTACTTATTCCTATTTACAACATTTCTGCAGGAATTTAATAGGTTAGGAAATTTCGACTCACTTAGAAGTTTAACTTCTAAGGGAAAATTGCACTGTATTCTTATCCACAGGGGGATTTTGGCTCTTGAAGAAGCGGTCTATAATAAAAGGGCTTATTATAAGCTTTTATTTATAAGGTTTTATCTTTCATATGAAGAAATTTACAAAGGGTTTTACCCTCATTGAGCTTCTGGTGGTTATCGCAATCATCGGAATTCTCTCATCAGTTGTATTAGCATCTCTTAACAGCGCACGTAAAAAGGGTCGTGACGCAAAGCGTATTTCAGATATAAGTCAGGTTAAGCTGGCTCTTGAACTTTATTTTGATTCGAATCGAAAATACCCTGTGGCAACTACAGATCTTGTACCAGAATATATCCCAGTATGGCCTACTCCTCCTCTGTCAAGTGATTTATATGGTTACGTAGCTTCTTCAACCGAAACAGATTATATTCTATATACAACCCTTGAAGATAAAGACCACTCGGCACTTCTAAGTAACGCCAGTGCTACTGGTTACAGTAATGTTTCATGTGATAAAAGCAATGGCGAATACTGCGTACGACCATAGTTTGAGTTTTCTGAATTAAAAAAATCCCGGCTTGCCGGGATTTTTTTAATATACTTAGAAGTTTAACTTCTAAAGGAAGTTAAACTTCTAAGTCGCAAATCATATAAAAATGCTATACTATTCTTATGAATAATTTAGAACTTTTCTTATTATTCGCATTCGGAAGTGTAGTAGGAAGTTTCTTAAATGTAGTATCACTTCGCTATAACACGGGTCGCTCTGTGCATGGCCGTTCTGGATGCGCGTCGTGCGGTGCGCAATTGCGCTGGTACGAACTTATTCCTATTATTAGTTTTCTTTATCAAAGAGGGCGATGTAGAACTTGTCGATCTGCAATTTCCTGGCAGTATCCTCTGGTAGAGATACTGACAGGCTTGTTATTTATATTTTTGTTTCGTTTGTATAGAGATGACTTAA
>JAPXOG010000023.1:0-9802 GCA_033811555.1 Minisyncoccota bacterium | reverse complement strand
GTACAAATTGGGACATATTGACCATATCTAGTCATGACTGTTTCTATTTCTTCAACTTTGAAAACCACAGCCCCTCTTTCCATTCGGAAAGAGGGCGCTGTTTTCAATAGGATAACGCGCGACATACTTGGAGATTCATACGAACTATCTTTAGTGTTTATAGGAAATACACGCTCACGCAATCTTAACAAGACTTGGCGCGCAAAAGATAAACCCACAAATGTTCTCTCATTTCCACTTTCCTCAACTATCGGAGAACTATATATAAATATCCCACTAGCTGTGCGCGAAGCTCGTTTGTTTGAAACAACACCGAGAAAGCATATATTCTTTCTTTTTATACACGGAATACTACACTTAAAAGGATACGACCATGGAAAACGCATGGAACAAGCTGAGAGGTCACTAATGAAAAAGTACTTCAAAACGTAATAAAGCCTTTTCCACATTACACACCGCAATAATTCACTATATTATGCGGTTTTTTGCTATACTACTTATAAATGAGCAGGATAATTTCTACAGGTCTTGATGTCGGTACAGCAACCGTCCGCGCAGTTGTATCTGAATACACTCGCAGTGAACGAGGCGCTATTCGTCGTATCATAGGAACTGGATCATCTGAATCTACTGGACTCCGCCATGGATACATAGTTGATAATACAAATGTCACTCGAAACGTCCGTCGTGCACTACATGAGGCACAAAAGAGTTCCAAAACTCCAATACAAAGAGTTTCGCTTTCAATAGGAGGAACTGGACTTGAATCTTTTGTTACAACTGGTGTTTCTATGATCTCACGTGCTGATCAAGAAATCACCGAATTGGACGTGATGCGTGCTAATAAAGCTTCTGAGGAAGCACTTCCCGACTCTGCAAAATTAAACCGTCGCACCATTCATATGATTCCGCTGTCCTATAAACTAGACGGTAAAGAAGTGTTAGGACGAGTTATAGGAATGAAAGGTCTCAAGCTCGAGGTGAAAACTATGTTTATCACCACTCTTGAACAACACCTAGCAGACCTCATTGATTCAGTAGAAAGCGCTAACGTTGAAGTTTACCAAGTTGTTGCTTCTCCTATTGCTTCTGCTGTCGCAGTTCTCTCAAAAACACAACGAATTGCTGGTTGTGTACTCGTAGATATAGGAGCAGAAACAACTTCTTTAATCGTATATGAAAATGACGTACCTATTTCTCTAAAAATATTTCCTCGTGGCGCACATGACATCACAAAAGATCTTGCGCTTGGACTACGAATTTCTCTCGAAGACGCAGAAAAAGCTAAACTATACGGAGATTTTTCAACTTTTACATCTTCTAAGAAAAAGTTTGAAGAGATTGTTAGTGCTCGTATGAAAGATATTTTGGATCTCGTAGAAACACATCTTAAAAAAATAGGAAAAAATGGACTATTACCTGCGGGCATTGTATTAACGGGAGGTGGAGCACTTACTGGAAATGCACAAGAGCTAGCAAAGAACGAGCTTTCACTTCCCTCTCGAATCGGAGAAATTGAAATTAATAGAACAGCTCATGGGCAAGTGTATGATCCTTCTTGGACTGTTGCATATGGATTATCTTTACTCGGCCTCTCCCCGGATGTAAATGCAGGCACAATGCTTGCCAATCTTTCTGGAGTGAATTTTAAGCTATTTAAAAATATCTCCACAGCATTTGGGAATTTACTCAAAAAACTTATCCCATAATTCGTTTGTATAGCAAAACGTATTTTGTTTTTCGTCAATTTTCCAGTTATACCCGCTACTGTGGCGCAGAGGCCTAGTATCTGGTACGATTACAGTATTACGGGGTTACATTAATTAGGCGTGCAGAAATTGCAGGCCATTCTATAGTCTGTATGGCAACAAAAATAGAACCTGAGGTAGAGTCATTCGCTCGAATTAAAGTTGTAGGGGTCGGCGGATCAGGACTCAATGCAATTAATCACATGATCAACCAAAAAGTTCGTGGGGTTGAATTTGTTTCCATAAATACTGATGCCCAGGATCTGCATCACTCAATTGCTAAGAAAAAAATACATATCGGAAAGAATCTCACAAAAGGGCTTGGTGCTGGTATGGATCCAAGCATAGGGCGTCGTGCCGCTGAAGAAACTAAAGAAGAAATGCAGGAAACTCTTAAAGGTGCAGACATGGTGTTCATTGCAAGTGGTATGGGAGGAGGAACTGGTTCGGGAGCATCACCCGTTGTTGCTCAGGTTGCACGCGAGCTGGGTGCACTCGTTATTGGAGTTGTTACTAGACCGTTTTCATTTGAGGGTCTACAGCGACAGCGAATCGCACAACAAGCTATAGATGAGCTAAAAAAAGAAGTTGATTCACTTATTGTGATTCCAAACGACCGACTTTTCCATGTAATTCAAAAAGATACAACGCTCCGTAACGCATTTGCAATGTGCGATGAAGTATTACGTCAAGCTGTTGAAGGTATTGCCGATCTCATTACTATGCCAGGTATAATCAACCTAGACTTTGCCGACATTCGAGCGGTTCTTCAAAATACAGGTTCTGCCCTTATGGGTATCGGGGTAGCTGGAGGTGAACGTCGTGCCGTTGAAGCAGCTCAACTTGCCATAAACTCACCTCTTCTTGATGTGTCGGTTTCTGGTGCAAAGGGTGTTTTGTTTGCAATTGCTGGAAGTGATGACCTTACAATGATGGAAATTCAAGATGCCGCAAAAATAATAACCGAAAATGTCGACAAAGAAGCACGCATTATCTTTGGTGCAGTACGTGATGATAGGTTGAAAAAGAATGAACTTAAAGTAACAGTTATTGCCTCTGGCTTCCCAGAAGGTAATGCAGTCTCCCCTTCTCTATTTGGATCTTCTACTCGTAAGGAAAAAGAAAAAGAAGAAACAACAGGTATCTTCAACTCATTCAGTAAAACATCAAACAATGAACTTAAAAAGGAAGACAAAAAAGATGCAAAGAAAGATGAATTGATTATTGAAGAACAAACAACTCCTGAAAAAGTAGAGCTTAAACCAAAAGCAGAAGAAGATGACGATGACGAATGGGGTGCAATTCCTGCCTTCCTTCGCAGAAAGAAATAATATTCTGTACTTTTTTAAGAACGCGTAAGCGTTAGTATAAGAAACTTTTTCTTCGTGCAAAATATTCTGTTATACTAGTTCCCATGTATGAACTTATTATAATCGGAGCAGGTCCCGGTGGCACCGCAGCATCTGTGTATGCTGCACGAAAACAATTAAAAACGCTACTTATAACAACAGATTTTGGAGGGCAGAGTGTTGTGTCCTCTGATATTCAAAACTGGATAGGAACTCCATCTATCTCAGGTAATGATCTTGCACTATCGTTTGAAAAGCATGTGCGTGCATATGCAGGAGAATTTGTTGAAATACGAATTAAAGAACGTGTTATCAAAGTAGAACAAAGAGAGAAAAAATTTGTGGTAACAACTGATTCTGGAACATACGAAACAAAAACAGTACTTGTTACTACTGGTTCTTCACGAAAAAAACTTGACGTTCCTGGTGCCAATTTATTTGAAAACAAAGGTATCTCTTATTGCGCTTCTTGCGACGGACCAATATTTTCCGGTCAAGATATTGCTGTTGTAGGTGGTGGTAATGCCGGCTTTGAAAGTGCCGCTCAACTATTGGCATACTGTAAATCAGTAACACTACTTCACCGATCTAATGCCTTTAGAGCTGATGAAATAACTGTAGAAAAGGTGACCGCTCATCCAAACATGAGAATACTAAAAAACGTTGCTATAAAAGAAATCATAGGCAATACCTTTGTAACAGGAATAAAATATGAAGATAGTTCAGGAGAACACATTTTACCTGTATCAGGAATATTTGTAGAAATCGGTATGATTCCAAATACAGATTTTGTCCGCGGACTTGTCAATACTGACGAGTACGGACGAATCATAATTGATCCGA
Source organism: Minisyncoccota bacterium (assembly GCA_033811555.1). GTDB lineage: Bacteria > Patescibacteriota > Minisyncoccia > Phycocordibacterales > EsbW-18 > EsbW-18. Next base: position 5,862 of record JAPXOG010000023.1, on the reverse strand, counting down.
GAACCGGCAAAACCACACTAGAAGGAATATGGTCTGCAGGAGATTGTACAGATGTGCTCTATCACCAAAATAATATTGCAGCCGGCGATGCTGTTCGCGCACTTGAAGATATTTATCTTTTTCTTAGAGCCCGGAATTAAACGAAAGAATGACTATCGATAGTTATCCATACACTTCGTAAACTCTTCTGTAGCCGTCCATCCACATTCTCCGTTTGTTTGCACTTCACATTTAGTTAACTTGTAGCAATCGTATTCATCCAGATACACACATAGAGTCAAGAAATCGTCTAGATTAGCATCTACACATAACTCTCCACTACAGCCAGTTTTCTTACATTCTTTTACAGCAGATACTGGAGGTTGTACTGGTACTTGAACAGGAAGCATCGGTTCTGGAGTACGTTCTTCAAGCCCACCTTGTTCTATAGGTATAACTTCAGTAATTGTTTCATCAAACAAAGATCCGTCTTCTAATTGGCATTGCCTTGGATATATTTCTCGAATAATGCCACCCGAAAAAACACACTCCTCAAAATTAGTTACTTTAACTACTTCCTCTGTAGTATTCTTTGTACCCCAAACGATTTCTATTATCGCTATGGACAATAATACGATTAAACCAATAAACCAAAATATTTTTGTTCTTATCATAAACTTACTATAAAAGTAATTTGTGTTTCTATTTTGACTCAAAACTAACGCCTTGTGGGCGATACAGGACTCGAACCTGTGACCTTCACAATGTCAATGTGACGCTCTAACCAGCTGAGCTAATCGCCCGACACTGCAATCATAAAACGAAAATTGGCTTTTTTCAACTGAACAATTATGTGCTATAACAGCATTAAGAAAGGTCGTTTTATCAACCCACCACATTATATATGTCAGAAAAAGAAATCGGCATTATCACACACTGGTTCGACAAAATCGGAGTTGCTGTAATCAAACTCACAGATACTCTATCTGTTGGAGACAAGATAAAGATTAAACGAGGCAATGAAGAATTTGAAGATACCGTTGCGTCAATGCAAATTGATCACAAAGAAGTTTCCAGTGCTCAAAAAGACGATGAGGCTGCTTTAAAACTTTCAAACAAAGCGCACGAGGGCTCGAAGGTATACAAGATTGAATAAACCGTTTGATACATAATATATTTAATGCCTTATGAAAAGAAGGTGGCTTATTGTTTGTGTGAGTATATGTATTGTTATGGTAATACTACCGTATATAGTACATGCGCCGTGCTTAAATCATTTAGAAAACATTTTTTCAAATAAAAACTCTAAACCAATAACTATCGGCTTTGGAGGAGACATGATGTTTGATAGGTACATACGCACTCGAGGTGATGAGATTGGGTTTGAAGAGCTCCTTTTTCCTCTTAAAGCATTATTTTCAAATCACGATTTAGTTGTTGTAAACCTAGAAGGACCAATTACCGATTTTTCCTCTGTAAGTGTTGGTTCACAGGTACTAGAACCAAATAACTACATTTTTACATTCCCTTCAGTGGTTGCAAAAACACTTAAAAAAATTGGAGTTACTCATGTGAGTTTGGGCAACAATCACATACTAAACTTTGGAAATTTAGGACTTTCTCAGACAAAACAATATCTAAATGATGCTGGTATTAAATACTTTGGAGAACCGTTTACCGAAACCCCACACATTAAAACTTTAAACGGTATAAGTATAGGATTTATAGCATTTAATGAATTTGCTCCCCCTCCCAAAGACATAATTGTGAAAGCTCTGCACGACCTTGAAGAAATAGTTGATTTTATTGTCGTATATTCACATTGGGGATACGAATACGAACACGAACCTAATATCATTCAACGTCAACTTGCGCATGAATTTATTGATGCTGGCGCAGATCTTGTGGTTGGATCACATCCTCACGTTATCCAATCAAGTGAAGTATATAGAGATAAACACATTTACTATTCCCTCGGGAATTTAATATTTGATCAATACTGGGAGGAAAGCGTTCGTTGCGGTTTATTTATATCTGTAACCATCAATCCAAAAGATTTTTCATATACAACACAAGAAACTACTGTACACCTAGAAAAAGATGGATCTACAGTTATAGCGCCTTGTAATCGTTAATCTACATCGCCCAAAAACCACTTTCATAAAAACGCTTTAATAGTTTTTGTGTTGGTAAGCGTAAAGGTTTTTTACTACCCTCGAGATAGTTAAAATTGACAGACAAAAGATTCAACTAAAAGTAGAGTTTGATTTTTTATTCAAGAGAACGAGTAAACGTAATGGTACCTTTCTCTGCTCCTTCAATACCCAACTCCATCTGATCTCCTGCTTCATTCACCTTCACTGTTTTCGCATCTACCAACATAGCTGTATAAACTTCTTCTTGAGTTTGCTCGTCTGGACAAGCCATTTTAGTAGAAGCCATTTGGCCAAAACTCAAACGATCTTCTTCCACAGCATAAGTTCCCATAACTGTGTTGCAGTCAGTTTTAGATGAAAATCTGCCTTCTTCCATAAAATACATTACAAACTCCTCAGGTTTATTTGGATTGACTGTCTTCCCATCTTCATATTTTGTTTCTTTCCACTGCCATTTAGTTCCTTCCAAAGAAAAGCCCGTAGATGTTATTGTAGAATTTTTATTTTCTATCAACTTTGCTCCTTCAAAAACCACATTACCATCTATTTCTAAAATCGCTTCTCGCTGATGTTCCCAAAATATAACCGATTCTTCTTCATTTGCATATTTAGCTCCTGAAGCTGAAATGACTGAAGGAAGCTCATATTGAGTTCCATTAAACGTTACTCTAACCCAACTACCATCCCCATTGTACTGAACTGTAAACTGTTTTCCCTCTTTCTCAAAAGTGAAAACTTCACTTGTATATACGATAGATTCGTTTTCCCCAACTTTCGAATCTATTTCCGTCTCTGCTGGATTTTGCGTATTCTTAAAAACAAGATAACCTCCCAAAACCAAAATAACGACTAATAAAATTATGTATGATTTTTTCATAAAATTTTATGTTAATTAAAGCTAATTTATTGCGACCATTTGTCATTATAACTTTTTTAAATAAAAAAGGAAATAAAAAAACCCTTATTACATTCAATTAAATCTCCCAATTTTGAATGCTTTTTTTAATAACAACACCCCTGCACCAGCTAAAGATAGCCCAATACCACAGTATAAAACGCCAATTACTGAAGAAGGTAAAAAGTGTCCTTTTCGAATCAAAAATCCACCAGAAATCATAATCACCATAATCAAGTAACTTCTTGTATCAAAGAACTTATAAAAAGAGGTTCTCTCTTCTTTTTTCTCTTTGATGCGATTATAGTGTTTATTCACCAAAGGATAAAAAATAAACATCATAAAAATAATAAAAACCAACAATATTGCGAAGATATATGCTACATGTCCTTGCCAATTAGATATAAATTCTAAGTAGCCTATGTAAAAAACATTAACACCTGCAACAAACCAAACTAGCCCTGCAATCACAAGTAGATTTTTTGGAGTCACTTTCGGCATAAACTTTTTTGGATTAAGTATGCTTTTTCTTCACTTTGCCTCGATCAAATTTACTAAAAAATTAATCTGGTATGTTTTCAGATAGAGCTATGTGAGTTATTTGATTTGCCATAAAAAACCATTTTAATTTTCTTATGCAAAAACTCTCTTTCAAAGCGCCCCCTGTTTCTCATTGCGGTGATTACAAGTTCAGTATCAAACAATAAAACGTTATAAGTATTTTTATATATTTCCAGGGTTTAAATTGAAATTAGAGAATAAAACTCTAATTATTGATTTTTAGCTACCAACTCCCTTACCAGTTTCTCTACCTTTTTATAAGTTTCTTCTGCTATTTTCTGATCAACATAAACAGGATTTTCAACGTCCCACCAGATTACATTCTTATCCTCTCTTAAGAAATCAGGAATATATGGTTCTTCAGCCATAGAAACAACGATGTCATATTCATCAAGCATAAATGGCTGTAGTCGCTTCGTAGTGTTATTTCGAACATACATACCGTTCTTCTCCATCAATTCGAAGAAATGAGGAGTATCGAATCGATTTGCTAGAATATCACCTTCTGGCTCATCTGGAGCTCCGGTATAAGTTCCAACAGAATCAGCACAATTTGAATTAGTAATTTTATTGTAAATAGCCGCAGCCATCTGGCTTCGGAACCAATTGCCTTTACAAATGAATAATACTTTTTTAGGTTTGTGAGTCATATATCTAATAAGTTTTTGGTGGGCCATATAGGTATGGTGCCCACGACTTAAGGCATTATAGGGTTTTATAAAGAGCTACGCTATTTGGATTTTGAGGTTTATGGGTCTCAAAACTAACTGGTTGTCGTGGCGGTACCTTTTGGACAAAATCCGAACTTTTTTTGACGAAAATCCAGATTTTGACTTTTAGACCCGCCCCAGCGTTTCCGCCCCGCCGAATTTCGGCGAGCAAAGCAAAACAATTTTCTTTCAATTTTTTGTATTTTGCGCGCGCCCTTTTTTCTTTTAAAAGGAATTGAAAATTGTTTTGCTTTGATGTTTGGCTTAATGCCAAACGGCGGAAACGCTTCCCACCCCCAGCCCGCCTTCGGCGGGCAGAGCAGGCGGGCAAAAATTCCTTCCCCCCAACCCCCTTCCTTTTTGCCCGCCTGCTTGGGCTTCGCCCTGAAATTTTTTGAGCGAGCGGACGGCGGGGCCGAAATACGAAAAGAAGAAAATAAAGCGGTAAAAACGCTTGCCCCACCCTCCCGTGCGCGCGTTTTTGACATTCTACTCCCTTTTTCCTTTACGATTCCCAAATATTTTGGTAATATTATGTTGTGGGAAAGAAACATTTGCATAAATAAGTATACCACAATTTAATATTACTAATAAAATATGGCAGAGTCAAGTAAAAACAACCTATCAAAGACTGTAAAGCGGTTAAGAGAAAAAATGGGAATTTCCCAAGAGAAATTGGCGCGCCTTGCCGATGTTTCCAATAACACGATTATCAACATAGAAGCAGGCAAGCAAGGCAATCCGACTATTGAAACATTGAAAAAGATCGCCAAGGCGTTAAATACGCCTATTGAGGATTTAATAAAATAAATTTTATGCGATATTACGGCGGAAAAGACAAATTATTGGATTTAATAGAAATCGGTGTAAAAAAAACCGAATTAAATCATGGTGCAAAATTTGTTGACCTTTTTACTGGCACAACTGTTGTTGCCCAGCATTTTAAGAAAAAAGGTTATACGGTTATTGCTAATGATTTTTTGGAATTTTCCTATGCCTTGGCGAAAACTTATATTGAATTGAATCAAGAGCCAAAATTTTTAAAACTAAAAAAGCATTTAGGCGTTAATCATATTGATCAAAATTATGTAATTGGCTACCTTAATAATTTGTCGCCCAAAAAAGGTTTTATTTTCAAAAATTATTGTCCTGACGGCAACGAGGGGCGCAAATATTTTTCAAATGAAAATGGACAAAAAATTGACGCAATAAGAGAAAAAATTGAGGAATGGAAAAACGCTGATGTTATCAACGAATTAGAATATTATTATTTGATAACCGCCTTGCTTGAAGCGATAAATTTGGTTTCAAATGTCGCTGGGACATATAGCGCTTATTTAAAAACTTGGGATCAAAGAGCAATGAAGCCGATAATTTTAACGGCACCAGAAATAATTCCAAGTATTAGAAAAAATAAAGCGTTCAAAAAAGACGCAAACGAATTGATAAAAGAAATTAAAAATATTGATATTTTATATTTAGATCCGCCGTATAATAGCAGACAATACGCGGCTAACTATTTTATTTTGGAATTAGTAGCCGAAGGGTGGTTTGGCACAAA
>JAPXOG010000022.1:0-9808 GCA_033811555.1 Minisyncoccota bacterium | reverse complement strand
TTTTTTATGGAGAAGTTTGGCATTTCTGACCCTAAACTTAAAGTCAGGGTCGTCAATCCCGACTCTAGTGGAGATCCCATGAAATAGCAGACGTGCGTTTGGATATGAAATCCTACGATCGCACATCTGCAAAAGCACAAAAGCTGAGGATGCCGCTATTCCAGTCACCAGACCATACACAGGTGACCTAGCCATCTGAAATGCATCTCCCAGATTGCGAGCGGCATTCACATCTCCACCTTCTGAATCGATGTGAACCCAGATAGGTTTCGCTGATTTAAAATCCAAAAGGGAAAAGGCGGTTGCAACGATGTCCACCTTACTCTTGGTAATTTCCTCTCGGATTAGAAGACACCTGTGCTTCATAAACTCCTCTATCAGCTCCTGAAATTCCATCTCATTCTCCTTGTTTGTTGTTTGTTCTGAAATATAAAATACACTAAAAATAGATTTTGTCAAACATATTTTATTAAATCAAATTTCAAAGTTTCATTTTTATACACTTTGGAAAAAGTTCTAAAAATCCGTATACTTAAGCATATATGGCCAGAACGCTAATAAAATATCTTCCGGAAAAAATTGGACAAACTACTTCTATTTCTGGTTGGGTAGATGTTAGACGTGACCATGGAAAACTTATTTTTATTGATGTTCGTGACGAAACAGGAAAAGTGCAAGTTGTAATAACTCCAAAAGCTGAAAAAGTATATGAACAAGCAGAAATTCTTCGTTCAGAATGGGTTATACAACTTGAAGGTGAAGTAAAAGCACGTAAAGAAAACCTCATTAACTCTAACGAGCCAAACGGTAAGTTAGAATTAGTCGCTTCCTCACTTACTGTACTTTCAAACGCAGAAACACCCCCGTTTACTCCTACTAAAGATACTTTGGGGTTAAACGAGGAGGCTCGTTTGGCATACCGATATATAGATCTTCGAAGCGCGCGTATGCAAAAAAACATCCGTATCCGTAGCGAGTGGGTGCAGAGGTGTCGATCTTTTTTGTTCTCAAAAGGTTTTATCGAAATTGAAACACCGATTTTAACCCAATCAACTCCAGAAGGTTCTCGTGATTTTTTAGTACCTTCACGCCATGCTCCTGGAAATTTTTATGCGCTTCCTCAATCTCCTCAACAATATAAACAGTTATTGATGGCTTCTGGATTTGAAAAATATTTTCAAATAGCACGATGCGTGCGAGATGAAGATTTACGTGCGGATCGCGGATATGAACACTCGCAGTTAGATTTGGAAATGTCTTTCGTCACCCGTGATGAAGTAATGGATCTAATAGAAGAAATGATTATAACGGTTACGGAACATTTTGGAAAAGAGCTAAAACACAAACCATTTCCTCGCATAACTTATGCTGAAGCGTTGCATACATACGGCGCAGATAAATTTGATATGCGCTCGTCAGATGAAAAAAATCGAGGAGTTTTGGCATATGCATGGGTTACTGATTTTCCGTTTTTTGAAAAGAATGACGATGATAAATGGACATTTACACACAATCCGTTTTCTATGCCTCGCGAAGATCACATAAATCAACATTTAAAATGCGAACGCATTGGAGAAATTATAGCCCAACAGTACGACTTAGTATGCAATGGTTTTGAAGTGGGTGGTGGTTCTATCCGCGCACATCGCCCAGAAATATTACGTGCCACTTACAAAATTATGGGGTATAGCGATGACGAAATAAATGCGTCTATCGATCATATGCTTCGTGCTTTTTCTTATGGAGTTCCACCGCATGGTGGTATAGGAATGGGAATTGAACGAGGAGTTATGATAGCAACCGGCGAACAATCTCTACGAGAAGTACAGGCATTTCCTATGACTGGTAAGGGTCGAGTTGCCGTTATGAATGCGCCGTCCCCAGTTTCCGAAAAACAGATGCGTGAGCTCGGTTTGACATTACGTAAAGAAAAAAAATAATCGTAGTTTATTGTGCAGCGCTTCTTTATATATGATTTTCTCAGTAAAAACACCTGTATTCGAAGGACCTCTTGAGCTACTTTTGTCTCTAATTGAAAAACGTAAATTACTCATCAATGACGTGACATTAGCGAATATAGCTGATGAATACTTAGAACATGTTAAAACTCTCTCTGAATTTCCGACAAAAGATGTTTCCCATTTTGTGCTCATTGCATCAACACTTGTGCTTATAAAGTCAAAATCGCTATTACCGGAGTTCACTCTTACAGTTGAAGAGGAAAGTGATATTGTTGACCTACAGGATCGACTACGCTTATACAAAAAAGTTCGTGAACTCGCAGGAGGAATATCTATTCGGTTCGGAAGGGATGTTTTATTTGCACGCGAAGAAACTTCGTTAACATTTGAACCAGTATTTGCACCTCACTCATCTATTACAAAAGATCGCATTCTTGAGTCCTTAGCTAATGTTATTTCACGTTTTCCCAAAACAGAGACTCTAAAAAAAACGATCGTTGAGAAGATTGTCAGTATAGAAGAAATGATGGACCGACTTACAGTACGTATTAAACAGGCTTTAACTATGCGTTTCTCAGATTTTACTATGTTACATTCAGACAAAAATTCTTCTCTTCGTGAAACGAAAATAAATACCATTATTTCATTTCTCGCTATGCTAGAGCTTGTCAAACAAGGATTGCTTGCTGCACATCAAAATTCCACTTTTTCAGATATAGAAATAGAAACTGCCACGGTAAATACTCCTCGATACATTTAATAAACATGAACTCTCTTGCTTCACAACTGGAATCTCTTCTTTTTTTCAAAGGCGAACCCGTTACCGTCAATGAACTTGCAAATATGCTAACAGTTTCCACTGAAGATATCTTAACTGCAGCTGAAGAACTGAGTGAATATCTTATACGCGAACAGCGAGGTATCCGGCTAATGCGTAATGGCAATGCATATCAACTCGCAACTGCTCCTGAAATGTCTGAACGAATACAATCTTTAATAAAAGACGAACTTCAAAAAGAATTAGGGAAAGCAGGACTAGAAACGCTAGCTATAGTCTTGTACTACGGACCAGTAACGCGTGCTCGTATTGATTACATACGGGGAGTTAACTCGTCGTTTTCTCTTCGTGCACTTTCAATCAGAGGGCTCATAGATCGCACAGAAAATCCACAAGACCAGCGCAGTTTTATCTATACACCGTCTTTTCAATTACTTGCTTATCTGGGCGTTACTAGTGCATCTGAATTGCCTGATTATATAAAAGTACGTGAAGAAATTTCTACTTTTGAAGAAAAACGTGATACGCCGGAATAGAAACTGTAATAAATTATCTAATAATCTGACTCTACATTATGATTAAACTCAATAACTCTAAAAGACATATACCGTATACTCTTGTATCCGTTTTAATACTTGTGATACTGGCTCTTTTTGTAACTTCACTATCGCATAAAAAAGAAGAAGATAACACTGTGAGTATAAATAAATTAGAACATTCGCCATTACTTCTGGATAATAAACTTGAGGCTAAAGCTGCATTTGTGTTAGATGTTAGAGACAATATAGTTTTGTACGAATACAATGCTGATACACAGCTTCCGTTGGCGTCTATAACTAAACTTCTATCTGTTCTTGTTGCTCATGAGTACTTTCCTAGAGGAACTGAATTATCAGTTTCAAAAACAGCACTCGAAGAAGAAGGTGATTCTGGTCTTATTTTGGACGAAGTGTGGGATATTGATGCTCTTCTTTCATTTATATTAGTGACATCTTCTAACGATGGCGTTGCTCTTCTAAATGAAATCTATAACGAACAAAATAACAATCGATTCTCCGAAGCGCTTGATCGAAAAGCTCGTGAGATAGGACTTTCAACTTTTTCTATTCGCAACGCAACTGGTCTTGATTTGGAAAATCCTTTACGAGCAGCCAACTACGGATCTGCTCGTGATGTGGCTACTTTATTTTCTTATGCTCTCTATAAAATCCCTGATATTCTTGATGCTACACGTACGAGTGTTACTAAAATAGCCTCAAAAGACCATATTCATCTAGTTGAAAATACCAATCATGTTGTTGATTTAATTCCTAATGCAGTAGGAGGAAAAACTGGATTTACAGATGTAGCAGGAGGGAACCTTGTTATGTCATTTGATCGAGATATAGGTAAACCTATAGTTGTAGTTGTTCTTGGTTCTAGTAAAGACGGACGATTCTCTGATATGCAAACCCTCGTAAACGCCGTATTAAACCAAAAAACTACATATTAATCACGTTTTTCTGTATACAAAACACTTACATATGCATATTACTAACGCTATCAAAATCTTAGGACCTACTGCGTTTTCTTTTTTTATAGGCATACTCATCACGCCTATCCTTACTCACTACCTATATAAACACAAAGCATGGAAAAAGCGTGCAGGGAATACCAAGGGTATTGGTGACAATAACGGAACTCCAATTTTTAATGAACTACATCGTGAACGAGAGATAAAAACTCCTCGTATGGGTGGTTTAGTCGTTGTATCTTCTGTATCAATTACAGTTGCAGTTTTTTGGCTTCTATCATATCTCAGCACAGGAGGACCTTCTGGAAAAATTGACTTTCTTTCACGTTCGCAAACATGGCTCCCATTAGCAGGATTTCTAATAGGAGCTCTAGTGGGTTTTATTGAAGATATGGTAGTTATTTCAAAATCGCACAGATTCCCTGACGGAATTCCTTTTCAATTACGATCTCTTCCTTTGTTGCTATTTGGATTGTTTTCTGCATGGTGGTTTTATGAAAAGCTTGGTATATCATCGGTTTTCGTTCCATTTCTTGGACATATAGATATAGGTATTTGGTTTATACCATTTTTCCTGGTAGTACTTCTATCTACTCTTGCATCAGGTGTTATAGATGGTCTTGATGGACTATCAGGTGGAGTACTTGCTATCGTATTTTCTGCCCTAGGTATAATCGCCGCATTCAACGAACAAATCAACCTTTCAGCTTTTACTTTTGTTATTGTTGGTGGACTACTTGCTTTCTTGTGGTTCAATATTCCTCCAGCTCGTTTTTATCTAACCGAAGTTGGGTTTATTCCCTTAGCGATCACAATGACTTTATTAGCTTTTCTGACTGATACTGTGTTGTTGTTGCCACTTATTGCGTTTGTACAATTTGCTACTGTAGCGACAAATATATTGCAAGTTGCATCAAAAAAATTTCGTAAAAAAAAGATTTTTCTTGTGGCACCAATACATCATCATTTCGAAGCGATAGGTTGGCCCGCTTATAAAGTAGTTATGCGATACTGGGTTTTATCGATTATCTGCGCAGTACTCGGAGTCTTACTGGCTTTGTTGGGATAAGTGAAAACTACATATACATGAAAAAAACTATAAATAAAACTTTCTTGACCGTATGTGTTTTTCTGGTTCTAGCCGGGATATTTATTTTTACATCAGCTTCGCTCGGATTACTTGCTCGTGATGGTGTAAGCATGGGAAATCTCATTGCCAGTCAGATACTTGCAATAGCTGTGGGCACTATAGCAGCCATAATTGCGGTACGTATTCCTCCTGAATTTTGGAACAAATATGCATTTTATATTTTTATTGCATCATTGATCGCCACCTTTCTTGTATTTGTTCCGGGTATAGGCGTTGAACATGGTGGAGCACACAGATGGTTGAACCTGGGACCATTACCATCTGTGCAACCCTCTGAGCTCTTAAAATTTGCCTTTGTTTTATATTACGCTGCATGGTGCGCTGCTCTACAAAAAAGAATACATCTTTTTAGGTATGCTGCTTTTCCTCTTGTATTACTCGTAGGTATAGCTGGAATTCCTCTTATCTTGCAACCTGATTACGGTACTATCATAATTATTGGAGTTACTGGATTTTCAATGCTTATAGTTGCAGGGGCTCGTATTAGACATGTTATGGCTCTTGCACTTGCAGCGTTCGCCCTTCTAGCACTAGTTGTTTTTACGGTACCGTACATTAATACACGTGTAATGACTTTTTTTAATCCAAACAGAGATCCACTTGGTGCTAGTTATCAAATACGGCAATCTCTGATAGCTATAGGATCAGGACACATAACAGGTCGTGGATTTGGACAAAGTATTCAAAAATTTAGTTTTTTGCCTGAACCGGTAGGCGATTCTATCTTTGCTGTATTCGCAGAAGAATGGGGGTTTGTGGGTGCGATAGCATTGCTTTCGTTATTTATCGTGTTTTTGTCTCGTGGATATCGTATCGCAATGCATGCACCAAGGGTTTTTTCGCGCATCGCTGTTGTTGGTTTTATAACTTCTATCGTTATACAGTCATTTATGAATATCGGTTCAATGCTTAACGTAATGCCTCTTACCGGAGATCCGCTGGTATTTGTATCTCAAGGTGGGACCTCTATGGTTATGGCCTTGCTTGCAGTTGGGATTATTTTGTCTGTTTCAAAAACTCTTCCCACAAAAACGTAGAACTCAGTGTTTTTTTTGATATACTAAATAAGGCGCTCTCTGTGCGCCCAATATTTCTTATGCGTATTGTACTTACTGGAGGTGGTTCGGGTGGACATTTTTACCCGACCATTGCCGTTGCACAACAAATACGAAAGCTTGCTCGAGAAGACAAGCTTATAGACCCTGATTTGATTTATATCGCCCCTAATGAATACGATAAGGACGCACTATATGAAAATAATATTTCGTTTAAAGCGGTCCCAGCAGGCAAACAACGACGGTACTCATCAATCTTTAACTTTTTAGACCTTTTTAAAACAGGGTGGGGTATAATCCGCGCCATATTAACGCTATACGCACTTTTTCCAGATGTTGTGTTCAGTAAGGGAGGATATACTAGTGTACCTATTGTATTTGCAGCTAGAATACTTGGTATACCAATTATCATACACGAATCAGATGCTATCCCTGGTAGAGCAAATGCTTGGGCAGCAAAGTATTCTCGGCGTGTTGCGGTTTCATATCCTGAATCTGGACAACAATTTGAAACTCTCGTTTCAAGAAGAAAAAATAAACCGATTATTGCACTTACAGGAAATCCTATACGACATGAATTGGAAACTCTAGTAACATCTGGTGCCCATGAATTTCTTAGGCTCTCGCGAGAGGTCCCGACTATTCTTGTATTAGGCGGATCACAGGGTGCTCAGATGATTAACGAAACTTTGGTTGAAGCCCTACCTAGACTTGTTGAACGCTACCAAGTAATCCATCAAACTGGAAAAGAAAATTTCACTATTACTTCTGAAAGTGCTCGTATGGTACTTGAAAAACATCCTCATATTGAACGATATATTGCTTTTCCTTTCTTAAATGTTTTGGCAATGCGGATGGCTGCTGGAGCCGCTGATTTGATTATCTCGCGTGCAGGTTCTGGCGCTATTTTCGAAATAGCACAATGGGCAAAACCGTCTATTTTAGTACCAATTCCTCAGGACGTAAGTCGAGATCAAGAACGAAACGCTTTTGCTTATGCGAGAAGCGGTGCCACTGTTGTAATTACCCAAGAAAACCTGACTCCAAATTTATTGATAACTGAAATAAATCGACTTATGGATAATCCTAAGGAATGTCAGGTTATGTCAGAACATGCTCGTGAATTTGCTCGGCCTGACGCAGCGCGCAAGATTGCTCGTGAAATACTTAACCTGGCAATTGAACACGAAGATTAATATTACATGGACAAAGTAACCACAAGATTTGCACCATCACCTACTGGATTTCTCCACATGGGAGGAGTACGTACTGCACTATATAATTTTTTATATGCCCGCAAAAACAACGGCTCGTTTGTTCTTCGTATTGAAGATACTGATACCGCGAGAAATAGGGAAGAATGGGCAACTGGGCTTGTAGACGATCTTGCGTGGCTAGGTTTATCACATGATGTATTTGCTAAGCAATCTGAACGTACTCAAGTGTATAGAGATGCTGTAAAAAAGCTAATAGATTCTGGTCACGCATATATCTCAAAAGAAACACCCACGGAAGCAGGACAACGTGAAGAAGTTGTTCGTTTTAAAAACCAAAATAAAGTGGTTACAATCCAAGATATTGTGCGTGGGGAGGTCAAAGTTGACACGACTGATTTGAAAGATTTTATAATAGCGCGCTCAATAAATGAACCTCTTTATCATCTTGCTGTTGTCATAGACGATGCGCTAATGGGTATAACGCATGTTATCCGTGGTGAAGAACACCTTTCCAACACTCCTAGACAAATTCTTATACAAGAAGCTCTCGGCTATTCACGGCCAGTATATGCACACCTTCCTCTTATGTTGGCGAACGATAAGAGTAAGCTTTCAAAGCGCAAGCATGGGGAAGCGGTGTCTCTTACATTCTATCGTGCAAGTGGATATCTGCCACACGCCATACTTAATTTTTTGCTTTTAATCGGTTGGAATCCAGGTACTGATGAAGAATTCTTCACGCTGGAAGAAATGGTTAAACGTTTTGATTTGACAAAGGTTCAAAAAGGTGGTGGGGTCTTTAATGTGGAAAAATTAAATTGGATCAATAAACACTATATTTTACAGATGACTCAAGAAGAGCAATGGGAATGGATTGACCGTTTTACACCTAAAGAATACAACCGTGAAATGTTGCGACGTATACAATCGATTCTTATAGATCGTATATCTGCTTTTGGCGATATACAAAAACTATTTGATAATGGTGAATTTATATATTTTTTCAAAAATCCTTCCTACAACAACGTATCTATCGCATGGAAAGATACTTCCATTCAAACGACAATTCAACATCTTCAGGAAGCTCTGCGAAGTTTATCTGAGATCCAAAATGTTCGATGGAGCGCTGATGTAATAAAAGAATCAATTTGGGATTATGCTGAGCAACACGGAAAGGGTGCAGTATTGTGGCCTGTACGCGTAGCATTAACTGGATCAGAGAAATCTGTGGATCCTTTTACGGTCGCCTCATGCATTGGGCAAGAAGAAACTACTTCACGATTGTTAAATGCAATTAAACATATCTCATGAAAAATCTACCTCCGTGTTTAAAATCAATCAGTATTATCGTTGCTTTTATCGCACTTTCTTCTCTAACTTACGCATCATCCTTAGATGATCTATACAATAAAATAGAAGAAAAACAGAATCAGATAGAACAAATTGAACGCGATATAAAAAAATATGAACTAGAATTGCAAAAAGTAGGAACTGAGCGTTCAACTTTAGAAAACGCTGTGACTGAACTTAATCTTACGCGTCAGAAACTGCTTACTGATATTTCATTGACTCAAAAAAAAATAGAACAGACAGAATATACTATCGAATCTCTTTCTCTAAGCATACAAGAGCAGGAAAGACGTATTGAAAAAAATAATTCCGTCCTTCGAGATGCTCTACAGACTGTACACTCATCTGATAACGAATCCTTTGTTGAAATAATGCTTGGACGAGATTCTTTCAATAAAATCTGGATTGATGTTGATCAACTTTCACAAATCCAAAGTACAATACAAAATGAGTTGGTTGCTCTACGAGCTATGAAAAAGGAGCTAGCTGTGCAACGAAACGAAGAACAATTGGAACACGACGCACTTTCTACTTATAAATCAAAACTTGACGGACAAAAAAAGGTTGTGGAAGTTAATAAACAGCAGAAAGACCAACTTCTTAATCAAACAAAAAATAAAGAGAATGAATATCAACGCATACTTGAAGAAAAACGCGCAGCTGCAAAGAAAATAGAAACCGAATTACAAGATTACGAAGCTCAACTAGCGTACGCGCGCGATCCTAGTAAATTACCACAAAAGGGAAGTGCGGTTCTATCTTGGCCTGTTGAAAATCCATATAT
>JAPXOG010000021.1:0-10311 GCA_033811555.1 Minisyncoccota bacterium | reverse complement strand
GAGGGGCGGGGCGATCTCTATATCATGCATTTTTATTCACAGCTTCTCCACAAATATCAATATTAAGAGGCATACGATAATTGACGGAAGCAGTATTTCTGTATACTATGAAAGGGCTTACACAATGCGCATTAAGCGTTTTTTTGTCGGAAGCATGCGCTTCTCGAGGGGTTAAAGTAGAGGGCCACAATTTTTAGTAATTTTTTAGTATATAAATCATATGGCAGATTCATTTGATCGTTCAAAGCCACACGTTAACGTGGGAACCATTGGACACGTTGACCACGGCAAGACGACATTGACCGCTTCCATCCTCCATGTCTTGGATCTTAATAAAGACAAGGGATATGGTGCGCGCGTTGAAAATGTCGAAAGTATTGACAAGGCTCCTGAAGAGAAAGAGCGAGGTATTACTATTTCGCTTCACCACTCTGAGTATTGGACGCCGAACCGACACTATGCACACATTGATGCACCAGGACACGCGGATTACATCAAAAACATGATTACAGGGGCAGCACAAATGGACGGTGCAGTTCTTGTGGTTGCAGCTCCAGAAGGAGCGATGCCTCAGACTCGTGAACACATTCTTCTTGCAAAACAAGTTGGTGTTCCGAAAATGATTGTTTTCCTTAACAAGTGCGATATGGTCTCAGACACTGAGCTTATCGATCTTGTTGAAGAAGAAGTCCGTGAAATGCTTACAAAATATGGCTTTGACGGGAAAGAAACTCCGTTTATTCGTGGATCAGGTCTCAAAGCACTTGAAGCTAAATCAGCAGATGATCCTGATGCGCAGAAGGTGCTTGAACTTATTAATACTCTAGATACTTATATCTCTGAGCCGGTTCGTGAAGTTGATAAGCCGTTTTTGATGCCCATTGAAGACATTTTCTCAATTGAAGGACGCGGTACGGTTGTGACTGGACGAATTGAACGAGGAGAAATCAAAGTAGGAGCTGAAGTTGAAGTTGTTGGTCTTGCTCCAACACAGAAGACGACGGTTACGGGTATTGAAATGTTTAACAAGTCACTTTCTGAAGGACGCGCAGGTGACAACGCAGGTATTCTTCTCCGCGGTCTCAAGAAAGAAGATGTTACACGCGGTCAGGTTATAGCAGCACCTGGATCGGTAACGCCACATACAGACTTCGAGGCAGAAGTTCTTATCTTGACTAAGGAAGAAGGTGGTCGACACACTCCATTTGTTTCTGGTTATAAACCACAATTCTATATCCGTACAACAGATGTTACTGGTGAGGTTACTCTAAATGAAGGAGTGCAGATGGTGATGCCTGGTGACACCGTTACATTTAATGTAAAGCTTACAGCCCCGATTGCTCTTGAAGCACAACAGCGTTTTGCTATCCGTGAGGGTGGAAAGACGGTTGGAGCAGGAGTTGTAACAAAGATAGTTGCATAATCTAAGGTAAACGTGTACAGTGTGCCAGCCGAAACGTTGGCACACTGCGACGTAGACCGTAGATATGAGTACTTTGAAATCGAAAACTACACGAAAAACCAAAAAAGATAAAGCGCACGACGAAGCGCCACACAAGTTGCGTATTCGAGTTCGTGCTTATGAACACAAGTTGTTAGATGAATCTGTAAAGCAGATTATGGATACGGCAACAAAGCATGATGCGCACGTTATTGGTCCGATTCCACTTCCCACAGAACGAACAACATATACAGTTAACCGTGGCGCATTTATTGATAAAAACTCACGAGAGCAGTTTGAAATGAGGATACACAAGCGCGTATTGGATATATCTAATCCGTCTCAAAAAGTAATTGAATCGTTAACATCTTTGTCATTACCTTCAGGAGTGAGTATTGAGGTAAAGATGATGTGATCCGCTCGTTTTAATTGTTTGTGTAATTCTAATTTGCGCCGCCGGCGCTTTTTTGATTGTTTTTTAACAAAATCGATGGGTTTCAACTTTATAGACCTGCCTTAAAAATATAAATTAAGTCATTATATTTAAGTTGTCTCTAGAAGTTCTTCAATTTTGTTTGAGAAAAAGCATATTGCATTCAGAAAGCTTCTCGTGTATAGTGTTTTCCGCTTGCTCCAAGTCCCCATAGGGACCACTGGACACAAATGAGCTCCCGCTCGGTCGTGTCCGAAGCGGGCACTATGTTTTAATATGAAATTTCTTATCGGTACAAAGCAGGAGATGACTCAGGTGTTTGATGAAAAAGGAGTGGTACACCCTGGCACTATTATTTCTTTGTTTCCCTCTCAAGTGACTCAGATAAAAACAACTGAAACTGACGGTTACTCTGCAGTTCAGATAGGTTATGGTGTGCAAAAAGAATCTCGCACTAATCGTGCGCAAAAATCAAAAGGATTATTTCAAGGATTTGTAGAGTTTCCGGTTGCAGACACATCGCAGTTTACTTTCGGAACTGCAATTGATCCAAACAACTTTGTTGTTGGTGATCGGATTACTGTTTCAGCGGTATCAAAAGCAAAAGGATTTCAGGGTGTGGTGAAGAGGCACGGTTTTCATGGAGGATTTCGTACGCACGGACAAAAGCACTCTGAGCGTGAGCCTGGCTCTATAGGAGTCGGAGGAGTTCAGCGTGTACCAAAAGGTCGCCGTATGGCGGGACGTATGGGTGGTGAGCGTGTTACGGTGAAGAACCTTCGGGTATTGCAGATTGATCCAACAGCAGGAATACTTGTTGTTTCGGGTGCGGTTCCAGGACGTCGAGGAACAGTAGTTGAAATAGTCGGAAGCTAATCATTTTTAGGGAATATGGTTTCAAGAAATTAAAAAATGGAAAAGAAAACAACACAAAAGAAAATTGAGAGCAAAACAGCTTCGAAATCGCGTGCTTCTAAAGCGGATAAAGTTTTAAGCGCAACAGCAGATCTATCGGCAACTGTTTTTTCTACTGGGGGAAAAGAGGTGGGAACAACAGTACTTCCTGCTTCAGTATTTGGTATCTCATGGAATCCTGATCTGGTACATCAAGTAGCTCTCGGCATGCAGGCAAATGCCAGAGCAGGACAAGCAAGCGCACATACAAAAATGCGCGGTGAAGTTCGAGGAGGAGGAAAAAAACCTTGGCGACAGAAAGGAACGGGACGTGCGCGCCACGGTTCTATACGTTCTCCAATATGGCGTGGAGGTGGAGTTACTCATGGCCCACGCGCTGACAAGGAATACGGAGTTCGTATCCCAAGGAAAATGCGTACAAAGGCACTTTTCTCGGTTTTGTCAAAGAAGTTTTCTGATGGGTTAGTGTTGTTTGTTGATGGACTCTCTTTTTCTGAGCCAAAGACAAAAGATGCTCGTTCAATACTTGGAGCACTTGCAGGGATTTCAGGTTTTGAGAAGATGACCAAGAAATCAGGAAACGCAGCTCTATTTGTGATTCCGAAAAACGATGAGAACGTAAAGAAAAGTTTCCGTAATATTGGAACAACTGGAGTTGAGGATGTACGCAATCTTAATGCGCTGGACGTGCTTTCGTATAAGTATATTGTTATTGCAAACCCAGATGTATCAGTGAAGATTCTATCGGAAAAACAAGAGACTAAGAATACGGATAAACAAATTAAAAATTAACGATTAACCGTTTAAACACTTTAGAAATTAAATTTATTTTCTGATTTACCTCACTTATGTTGTTTCGTAAAAAAGACAATTCAAGCGGTGTAAAAGCGAAAACGTCACTGTTTGCAAGACGTGCAGTGAAAGAAGTTGCTGAAGTAAAAGAGGAAGAGATTCAAGAACTTCCAATTTCTAAAGATGGAGCGAAAGAGAACGAGAAGAAAAGCTTTAAGCAAACTGTTGCGCACGGAAGAGTGAATCCAAACGTGTTGCGAAACCCTCGTGTGACAGAAAAAGGGACGATGTTGTCATCTCATAATGTCTATGTGTTTGATGTTGCAACTAATGCCAACAAAAAACTTGTTTCAGCAGCAGTAAAAGATGTGTATAACGTAACTCCCGTGTCCGTGCGTATGATTACAATTCCTAAAAAGACGAAACTTTCACGACGTGGGATGAAGACACAGTTAGGAGGAGGTAAAAAAGCATACGTTAAACTAAAAAAAGGAGACACAATTGAAATTGTTTAAACACGAATTATGAAGCACTATAAACCAACAACTAAAGGACGACGTGGTATGACCGGCATTGAGTTCCGGAAACACCTGACCCGCTCAAAGCCGTACAAACCGTTGACTGGCGGATTTCAGAGAAGTGCAGGACGTAACAACTTTGGTCGTTTAACGACCAAGAGCATGGGGGGCGGGCACAAGAGGAAATTTCGCGCACTTGATTTTGCGTACACCAAAAAAGATATTCCTGCACGCGTTGAAAGCATAGAATACGATCCGAATCGTACGGGTTTCATCGCGCTTGTTGTATTTTCAGATGGAGAGCGACGTTACATACTAGCTTCTCAGAATATGAAAGTGGGGCAATCGTTTCTTGTATCGGAAAAGGCACCTGTTATTCCTGGCAATCGTCTCCCGCTTACAAAAATTCCAGTCGGTACTTTTGTGTATAACATTGAGACAAAACCAAACGGTGGTGCAAAATTGGTTCGGTCAGCAGGTAATTATGCAGAAGTTATTGCACATGATGGTGAATATACGCTTATAAAAATGCCATCAACAGAAGTGCGAAAAGTTTCTAAAAACGCATGGGCATCTGTAGGTGAAGTTTCAAATCCTGAAAATAAACTTATAAATATCGGAAAAGCAGGACGAAGTCGGTGGCTTGGTAAAAAACCGAAAGTTCGTGGTACAGCGATGAACCCAGTAGATCATCCACATGGAGGTGGAGAAGGACGTCAAGGACGCGGACACCGAAGAGCGCGTACTCGACACGGTAAAAATGTTGGAAAAGGACACAAGACCCGAAAGCCGAAGAAGTATTCAAACTTTCTTATTGTGTCTCGCCGTCGTGTTGGAAAGAAACGTTAATTTTGATTACAAAAAATTAACGGCGAATGCTGAGAGCAAGAACTCCATTACAACAAATACTTTTGGTGGATATTGAGAAAATGAGAGCAACGAGGTTTAACTTATAGTTTTTCAATTTGACCGTGACAAATGCTTCTGGTACTATGTACCAAGGCCAAAAGGCCATTTTTTTGGCGCAAAGCGCCGTAATACGATGACACGATCACTTAAAAAAGGACCATATCTTAATGCTAAGTTAATGGCGAAAGTTGGGAGACAAAAACCGGGAGGACCGGCTATTCGTACTTGGGCGCGAGCATCCGTTATTGCACCTGAAATGGTTGGTTATACATTTTCAGTACACAATGGCAAGGTTTTTATTGATGTATTCGTTACGGAAGAGATGGTCGGTCATCGACTTGGAGAGTTTTCACCAACTAAAACATTTAGAAGGCATGGAGGACAGATGCAGAAGGCTCTTGATACTGCTAAGAAGGAAGCTGAGATAGCAGCAGCACGTGCAGCAAAGGCAGCAGCGGATACAAAGAAGAAATAGTTGAAGAACATATATGAAAGCATATCTTAAAAACTATCGTCAGTCACCACGCAAAGTTCGTCTTGTTGCCGATCTTATTCGGGGGAAAACGGTTCCGCAGGCTCTGTTGTTACTTCGCGTGACTCCGAAACGCGCGACTTCTCAATTTGAAAAAGTAATTAAGAGTGCTATTGCGAATGCACGACAGAAAGGATTAACTGAAGAAAAAGATCTTATAGTCAAAGAAGTGCGTGTAGATAAAGGTATTACTCTGCATCGTGTATTACCTAGAGCTCAAGGGCGTGCAACTCGATACGACAAACATTCAAGCAACATAACTTTGACTCTAGAAGAATCAAATAAACATGAAAACAGAAATGCTAAATCTGAAACGAAAAGTACAAAATCGCACGTTTCTAATAAACCTAAAATGAAATCTAAAATAAGTAAGACCGTAGTTGCAAAGAAATCTTCTTAATCCTTGCTAATTGTATTCAATTTAAATTAAAAATATGACGCACAAAGTACATCCATACGCACATCGTCTAGGTATATTGCGTGATTGGCAATCTCGCTGGTTTGCTCGTGGAGTTGATTATCGTGCAAATCTTAAAACAGACGTGCTAATTCGTAGGAAAGTTGAGGATATAACGAGAAAGATGTATGTTTCAGCTATTGAAATGGAGCGTCGTGGAACGCAGTTGCGTATTATAGTCAAAACTTCACGCCCCGGTTTGATAATTGGTCGTTCAGGTGAAGGTATAGCGAAACTTAAAAAAGAAATCGATCGATTTGTTGCAAAACGAGGCCTTGCTGGTGCAGATACAATCAAACTTGAAATTGAAGAGATAAAGTCTCCTGAGGCGCATGCAATGATTGTTGCTGAGATGGTTAAAGAAGGTATTGAAAAGCGAATGCCGTTTCGACGAGTCCTTAAACAGACGGCTGAAAAAGTTATGGCTAATCGCGATGTACAAGGGATTCGCATTACGCTTTCAGGACGCCTTGGCGGTGCTGATATGGCACGTAGAGAACAGATAAAGCGAGGGCGTATTCCTTTGCAGACGTTCCGTTCTGATATTGATTATGCACATGATGAAGCGCATATTCCGCAAGGACAGATAGGTATTCGCGTGTGGGTGTATCGAGGAGATATCTTTAAGAAATAAAAGAAAAGAATTAATGTCTTATTTTGATACTCCGTTTTCAAATTTAAAAAAGATATGTTGTTTCCAAAAAAAGTAAAATACAGAAAATGGCAAACAAAACGAGTGAATCCGAAGAAAGTCGGTGTTGCTTCACGTGGAACAACTGTTGCGTTCGGTTCATTTGGTTTGAAGGCAATGTCTGCGCATAGAGTAACTGCTAATCAGATTGAAGCCGGTCGACGCGTCATTCGACGTGCGCTTGGCAAAAATGGCAATCTTTGGGTAAGAATTTTTCCCGATCGTCCATTTACCGCGAAACCTGCTGAAGTCGGTATGGGAAAAGGAAAAGGTGATCCTAAGGGTTTTGTTGTGGAAGTTTTGCCAGGACGTATTTTGTATGAAGTAGACGGTGTGTCAGAATCGGTGGCACGAGAGGTACTCCGAAAGGGAAGTGCAAAGATGCCTCTGAAAACAAAAATAGTTGCGCGCTAATGAGCAATTATATAGTATTCCGACTATGGCAAAGAAAAAAGATTTACAAAACATAAATGATGAGGGACTTTTGAAGCTAGTGGCGTCAGAACGAGAGTCATTACGACAAATTCGTTTCGCGACTTCTGGAAGTAAAGGGCGAGACGTAAAGAAGATGCGTGAAAGCAAAAAAAAGATTGCCAGAGCACTTACAGAGCTTTCGGCACGAAATAGCAAACATTAATTTATGGCTACTACAACAAAAAAACCAAAAATTCTCAAAGGGTTTGTCGTTTCAGATAAAATGAAAGATACGGTAGTTGTATCGGTTACGCGTTATGTGAAGCATCGGAAATATGGAAAGTACATGATGCGCCAAAAGAAATACAAGGCGCATGACGCTGGGAATACGAAGCGTATAGGTGAACGCGTTGAGATTATAGAAGTAGCGCCGATTTCAAAAGACAAGCATTTTAAGATAATAGATATTAAAAGTTAGTATTAAGGAATAACAAGATTGGTTCATAATTAGATTATAAAGATAAATCAAATTCGAAAGTACACACCTGAGTGAAACTAAAACCAATTACCAAATTAAATTAAAAATTAACTTTAAAACATAAATCATAATTATCATCGCTTATGATTCAACCACGTTCCATTGTGCAAATTGCCGACAACTCCGGAGCAAAAATCGGGCGTGTTTTTAAAGTACTTGGTGGAAGCAAACGAAGATATGCTGAAATTGGCGATAAGGTAGTTATTTCTATTCAAGTTGCTGAGCCAAGAAAAGCGACAAAAAAGAAAGATGTTGTGCATGCAGTTGTGGTGCGTCAGAAGAAAGCATTTCGCAGAAAAGATGGTTCTTATGTGCGTTTTGATGAAAATGCTGTGGTGATAGTAGATAAAGTAAAACCTGAACCTAAAGCGAATCGAATTTTTGGTCCCGTTCCACGTGAACTTTCTGAGAAGGGATACCATAAAATAGTATCTTTAGCGCCAGAAGTAGTATAAAACAGTATTTAGACTTCAAATTTTAAAAATATGCACGTAAAAAAAGGAGATAAAGTAATAGTTCTTGCAGGAAAAGATAAAGGTGCTTCGGGCACGATAGTTCGCGCATTGCCTAAGAAAAATCTTGTTGTAGTGGAAGGAGTTAATCGCGTAAAGCGTCATCAGCGAGCTCGCAGGAGCAATCAGAAAGGACAAATTTTAGAAAAAGCAATGCCGATACATGTAAGCAATGTCAAAAAAGCCTAATCGTTTTTATATTTTGACATTTATACTTCAAATTTAAAAATATGATTCCCGTCAAAGAAAAACAAAAAAAAGCTTTCGTAGATCTCAAGAGTGCTTTGCAAATCAAAAATGTAATGGCGATTCCAAGGATTGAGAAGGTTGTTGTGTCTGTTGGTATTGGTTCTGTAAAAGATAAAAACAAAATTGAAATTATTCAGGATCGTCTCAGAAAAATTACAGGACAGCAGTCGGTTGGACGCGTAGCTAAGAAATCTATTGCATCATTTAAATTGCGCGAAGGACAGACAATTGGTTATCAAATAACGCTCCGTGGCGCACGAATGTATGATTTTTTGGATCGTTTGTTTAATATAGCGCTCCCACGCACTCGCGACTTTCGAGGTGTGAATCGTTCTTCTGTTGATTCTATGGGTAACCTGACAATCGGTATTAAAGAACATATAATTTTCCCGGAGACAGCGGACGAAGAGGCACGAGACGTATTTGGATTAGCTGTAACAGTTGTAACAACTGCTAAGAACAAGAAAGATGCAGAAATATATCTCGAGTATATTGGAGTTCCATTTAAGAAAGCGAAGTAGAGTTCGATAAATTATCTGAAAAAGCTCTCATCTTTTGATGGTGCTTTTTGATTACTAGCTTATTTTTAAAGATCCAGATATTAAGATTAAACCTGGTTATTATGGTTTTCTTTGATGTTGCACATTTTACGGCGTTCTGGTAGTATAACGAAGTCCTTTTTTTGGGACTTACCCGCCTGTTTGTGGGGAAATCGCCTCATTAAATCTGCCAGCCGTTCTACAGTAGAACCATGGGCACGTAAGAGGCATATTTTTCTTGAATGAAGTTTTAATCTCATTCTCAACTTATTAATATATGGCTCGAAAAGCAAATATAGCACGAGATAAAAAACGCGCTGTCATGTGTGCCAGGACGGCTGAGAAACGTTCAACACTCAAGGATTCGCATGATTACGAGTCGTTGCAGAATATTAAGAAGAACGCGTCTCCTGTTCGCGCAAAGAATCGCTGTTTTAAATGTGGTCGTCCGCGTGGTTATATGCGTAAGTTTGGTTTATGCCGTATTTGTTTTCGAGAGCTTGCTAACCGAGGACAGATACCGGGTATTAAAAAAGCTAGTTGGTAAATTTCTATACACTCACGATATCTATTTTATTTTTCATATGATTACCGACTCTATTGCAAATTTCATAACAGCATTACAAAACGCCTCACGCGCAGGTAAAGAAACAGTTGTGGTTCATAGATCATCGCTTAAAGAGGCTATAGCGCATACTCTTAAGGATGCAGGATATCTTTCGAATATTTCTATTAAAGGCAAGAATGATAACAAGATTGAAGTGGAACTTGCATATCGCGAGGGTGTATCAAAAATTCACGGAATAAAGCGTATATCTCGTCCGTCTAAACGTGTTTACTATGGAGTGTCAGATATTCTTCCAGTGCGAAATGGTTATGGACATCTTATTATTTCAACGCCAGCAGGAATTCTTACAGGGGCTGATGCAAGAAAGAGAAAGATTGGTGGCGAGGCGTTGTTTGAAATTTGGTAGATATAAGTTTGAGTATAGAAAATTGGAATTCGAAATTAAAAAGTATGTCAAGAATTGGTCGACAAAAAATAATTATCCCAGATAATACAACCGTTAATCTCGAAAACGGATTGTTGACGGTTACGGGACCAAAAGGAACTCTTACGCGAATGTTTCGCCCAGATATTTCTATTTCTATTGATAACAAAGAAATAACATTAGTTCCTAAAAAACAGACAAAACAAACTGCATCTCTGTGGGGGACATATGGTTCTCACATCATAAATATGATTGATGGAGTTACGAAAGGTTATGAGAAAAAACTCATCTTGGAAGGAGTAGGATTTCGTATCGAAGTAAAAGGAAAAGAAATCGTTATGTCTTTGGGTTTTTCTCATCCCGTAGTTGTGACTATCCC
>JAPXOG010000020.1:0-11324 GCA_033811555.1 Minisyncoccota bacterium | reverse complement strand
GTTTTATGCTTCTTGTCTTTGACTGCTGTATACTGGATCTAATAAAGTTCCTTCAACTATTCCAAGTTCTTCTGCAACTCCTTCCCTAATTTCAAGAACATACAGTGCATCTTGAGTCGGGGCAAAAAGTTCGGGATAGGTCTCTGGAGCAACTTCACGCTCAACATGAATAACTTTGAACTGATTATCCAACCAAATGATATCTATAGAAAAATGCATGTCACGCATCCAAAATGGATACCGTCCAGGTTCTTCAAACACAAATAGCATTCCTGTATTTTCTTTAATAGACGTACGACCACTTAACCCCTGCATACGTGCGTATTCAGTTTTAACAATCTCAAGCGTGATCGTGTTATCTCCTATACGAAAAGCAAACGGAACCTGATGCACCTCTTGTTCCGCAAAAAGAACCAAAGCGCTCATTAAAATAACAACACCCGCAATAAAAATAATTTTTTTATTGCGAATCAAAAATGAAAACATATGGCGGGTCCACTCCGAGTCGAACGGAGAACGTCGGTTTTGGAGACCGATATTTTACCATTAAACTATGGACCCTCGAGGATCAATTGTACCAGCAAAGTGTTTTTAGCAAAACAGCCCCTTGCTGAGGGCTGTTTATTTTTTTATCTGTTTATAAACCACTCTTTCTCGAATAGTTGGATCAAACTTTTTTAACTCCAACTTCTCCTTATTCTGAACGCCCTTGCTTTTCTTATTGCGACGCGTGTAATACACGTGAGCAGATTTCGTTGATTTCATTTTTACCAATGCATCTTGAGACATATGTGCGAGCATAGTACCACAACTAAAAAGAGGTGCAAGTATTTTGCATTATATAAAATATGTTGTATCCTAATTCCTATCATGCGTCGGTGGCGGAGTGGTCAATCGCACTAGACTGTAAATCTAGCGCCTTCGGGCTACGGAGGTTCGAATCCTCCCCGGCGCACACAAACAAAAAAGCCGTATGCTGACGCATTCGGCTCTTTTATTTTTAAAATTACACTTTTGTGGTTTCTTTTTTATTACTACGACGTGAGACCTTTCCTTTCTTAACAAGTGAAAACTCCATATCCTCTTCACCAATTTCATTCTTACCAACTGTCACCAACACCTCTCCTCCCTGCAAAATACCACGAGAAACAAGAAGATGGGCGACTTTTGTCAAAATTTTATCTTGAATAAGACGTTTCAATGGACGTGCTCCATATGTAGGGTTATAGCCCTTGCGAGCAAGAAAATCTATCGCCTGTGGAGATACTGAAAGCGCTATTTCTTTTTCTGCAAGACGTTTCGTAACTATATCCAGTTGAATAGAAACTATCTCTGCTATTGCTTCTTTGGACAACACATTAAATACGACAATTTCATCTAAACGATTAAGAAATTCTGGACGAAACTGATCGCGCAGAGCATCCATTACTTTCTCACGTATATTTTTGTTTGACTGTTCATGCTCGTCATTTGAGCCAAATCCGATACCATGCATTCTGTCAAGATACTGTGCTCCAATATTTGACGTCATGATAATAATCGTATTCTTAAAGTTTACAGTTCGCCCCTTCGCATCAGTAAGTCGCCCATCATCTAACACTTGCAACAAGATATTAAATACTTCTGGATGTGCCTTTTCAATCTCATCAAACAATACTACGCTATACGGTCTATGTCTGATACGCTCTGAGAGTCCTCCTCCATCTTCGTGCCCAACATATCCTGGAGGCGCACCGATTATTTTAGAGACTGAGTGTTTCTCCATATATTCGGACATATCAACTCTAATAAGCGCTTTTTCGTCATCAAACATAAACTCTGCAAGCGCTTTTGCCAGCTCTGTTTTACCGACACCGGTTGGTCCCAAAAACATAAACGAACCTATAGGGCGATTTGGGTCTGCTATACCAGCACGAGATCGCTTCACCGCATCTGATACCTTTTGCACTGCCTCATCCTGCCCAACAACTCTTGCACGAAGCTCATCTTCCATGCGCGAAAGTTTTTGAACCTCACTTTCAAGCATGCGCGCTATAGGAACTCCTGTCCATCGTGACACTATTTCTGCAATATCCCCCTCTGTCACTTCTTCTTTAAGAATTCGTCGAGATTTTTGTAGTCGTTTCAATTTAGAGTTCTTTGACTCAAGATCTTTTTCAAGAGCAGGAATTTTCCCATATCGAATTTCTGCTGCACGAGCAAGATCTGTGGTTGCTTCAGCTGCCTCAGCTTCAAGACGTGCCTGTTCCAGAAGTTTCTTTGTTTCTTTTATTTCTCCAATTGTCTCTTTTTCGTTTTTCCACTTGAGATCTATTTCAGAAACTTGCTCTTTCAAATCTGCTATTTCCTTATCAATTTTTTTAATACGAGCTTTAACTTTTGTAGATGATGCGCTTGTACCAGTTGCCTCACCCTTCAGTGCCTCTTTTTCTATTTCAAGCATGAGGATTTTGCGATGTGTCTCCTCAAGAATCGGCGGTTTGTTTTCAAGTGAAATACGCAAAGCCGAAGACGCTTCATCTATAAGATCAACCGCCTTGTCTGGCAAAAATCGATCTGTGATGTATCTAGAAGAAAGCTGCACAGCTGCGATAATCGCGTCATCAGTAATCTTAACGCCGTGGTACAACTCATAACGCTCTTTCAAACCTCGCAAAATTGCTATCGCGTCTTCTATTCCAGGCTCTTGAATATACACCGGCTGAAAACGTCTCGTAAGCGCAGGGTCTTTTTCAATATGGCGCTGATATTCTTTAAGTGTAGTAGCACCGATAGCACGAAGCTCTCCTCGTGCAAGAGCCGGTTTTAGCATATTTGAAGCGTCCATTGATCCGTCAGCTGCACCTGCTCCGACTATTGTATGTATTTCATCAATAAACAAAATTATATTTCCTTGAGAGCGTTCCACCTCTTTAACAATTGTCTTTAGACGCTCTTCAAATTCCCCACGATACTTCGTGCCCGCTATTAATGCACCAAGGTCAAGCGACACTAAATCTTTATCCTTCAAAGACTCGGGGACATCTCCGCTTGCAATACGAGAAGCAAGCCCTTCAACCACAGCAGTTTTACCAACTCCTGCATCACCAATAAGCATAGGATTATTTTTCGTGCGTCGTGAAAGAATTTGAATGATACGGTTAATCTCGCTATCTCGTCCTATAACTGGATCTAATTTGTTTTCTTTAGCCATTTGCGTAAGAGAACGTGTATATCGCGCTATCGCGCGTGGCTTCTTAGATGATTCTGTTTCTTCAGTACCGCCCTTCTCTCGAATTTCCTTTAACACACGCATAACCGTGTCTCTATCAATTTTGAACTCTGAGAGAATTTCTTGATGCTCTCCAGGAACATCAAGCGTTCCTATAAAAAGATGTTCTGTGGAAACAAATTGATCAGATAGTGAAGATGCGATTTGTATAGACCGCTCAAGAGCCTTAGCAAATTCTTGAGACATAAACATCTGATAAGAAGGAGAAACTGTGCCTCCATCTGCAGGCTCCAGTGATTCTAGAAATGCATCGGTAAGAGCGATAGTGTCGATTCCCAGACGGTCAAGTATAGAAGCAACCATACTCTCTTCTTGAAGCAAGAGAGCTGCTATTACATGAGGTATTCCTACGCTATTTTGTCCTCGTTCAATGGCAAGTTCATGTGCTCTTTTTATTGCCTCTTTTGCTTTTGTTGTAAATTTACTAAATGGTGGCATACAAAAAAATAGTAAGTTAAAAAACAACTTTAGTCAATACTAATGTTAGGGCTTTGGAACCAAAAATGTCAAAAACAGACCTATTTCTGTGGACGGTGAAATGCCTATAACCTCTCCTTTTGTAGTCATCAATGGAGAACCTATAACAATATTATTAGAGGTTATTGTGGTTCTAATAGAACCGCGAGCCACAGCATCATTTGGCATTTGAATCTCTGAAATAATTCCTGGAGATACAGTAAGCGATGTCCCGCTACTACCTAATGCCACTACCGTTTGGCCAAGTTTCAGTTCACTTAATTCTACCTGCCTTACAGGAGTAAAACTACCGACAATATTTTGATCATTTTTAGGTGTAAGCAGTACAACTCCTCCAAAAGCTTCGCCTGCCTCCATTACAACCTCATTTCCTTCATCGGTTGTTACTGTGTATTCTTTTTTCCCTGGTACACCAAGAGCGTCTGCTACTACAGTACCTTTTGTATCAACAACTACACCAAATGCAATAAATGTTTTCTCGGAACGTTCAGTTTTGTAAACTCTAACGAGACTCGGTCGCATTGTAGCAACCGCCTGTGCAATTAAATCACTCTCCTGTACCACAACAGTCTGTGTAATAATTTCTTTTTCACCAGGTAAAATTGTCTCTATTGGCTGTTCGATGATTCTAGAAATAACTCTAGTCACATCAGCAGGCGCTTTCTCAATAAGCGACACGGTAGCAATACCAGTAGCAATTGATGTTACGAATGAAATCAGCAACGTCAGGAGAACAATTTGCGTTTTGTTGAGATGCTCAATGTCCATATGATATTTCAAATATTACTTAGATAGAGAAAACTATATGTGATTGTATCAGAAAAATAAATTAAAAACTATTGCGTACTATGCAAGCACATCGACTAGTACTGAAATAACATAATCTATGTCTTCTTGTGTTGTCTCATATCCCAGCGTAAAACGAATAGCACTATTTTTTCGTTCTGCATCAATCCTCTCAAGTACATATGATCCTTCTCCACCTCCTGAAAGACATGCGCTCTTTGCTGACACGGCAATACCATACTCACTTAACTGTGTTGCTAGAAACTCCCCTTCAATATCTGAAAATGAAACGTTCACATTATTTGCAACACGCAAATCACGATGCCCGTGAATACGAGCCTCTGGAAAGCGTTCTTCAATTCGTGAAATAAAATAATCACGTAGCTTTTGTATTTCATCTACCAACGCCCCACGCCTTTCCTCACTTTCAGCAAGTGCTTCCGTAAAACCCACGATTCCAGGAATATTTGGCGTACCATCAACTCCGTCTCCTAACTTATGAGATACTCCGCATAATCCTGCATAAGGAACGCTATGAGAAACTATTAGAGCGCCCGCTCCTTTTGGTCCGTACATTTTGTGTCCATCTAGTGTGAGCATATCAACCCCAAGATCTTTCAGACGTACAGAAAGCCACAAGGGAGCTTGACTCGCATCAGAGTGAAATACAATTGGATGTTTTTGATCACTCTTTTTCTGTCGCAACACTCGTGAAATCTCTGTAAGTGGTTGTATGGTTCCTATCTCGTTGTTAACGAGCATAACGGACACAAAAACTGTTTCTCTGCGCACAAGTTTGGACAGCGCGCCTACATCTACTATCCCTTCTCGCGTAACTGGTGCATACGAAACAGAAACTCCTCTGCGAGAAAACATTTCTGCACACGAACGAACTGAGGTATGTTCAATTGCCGAAATAATAATGTGTAAAGAAGAAAGCTCTCTGCCTTCGTCTTGCAAAGCATTCAATACGCCAGTAATTGCCTTAACATTACCGTCTGTTCCTCCGTGCGTAAAAAACACCTCTTCAGCCGTAACGCCTATCAATGATCCGACACGCGAGCGAGCATCGTCAAACACCTTCTTTGCATGCTTTCCAAAAACATGTAAAGAACGCGGATTTCCGAATTCTTCCCTTTCAAAAGGACGCATACTTTCAGCTACACGCGCAGATAATGGTGTTGTTGCTGCATAATCAAGATACACTCGTGTTGAAGAAGCGCGATTTAAAAATGTCATACTTTAAAAATGATACGCCTTCTAGCACAGCAATAGCACTTTCACGATGGTGAAAAATGTTGTATACTAATATTTTTACGGAATGTTTATGCGCTTTTTAAATATCTATGCACGACACAGAAACAACAAAACGACCTCCGATTATTGTCGTGCTTGGACATGTTGATCACGGCAAATCCAGCCTACTTGACTACATACGAAAATCAAATGTTGTCGCACAAGAAGAAGGTGGTATAACACAACATACAGCTGCGTACGAAGTCATCCATACAGATAAAAACGATGACAAAAAAAAGATTACTTTCATCGACACACCTGGACATGAGGCTTTCCGCGCACAACGGGAACGTGGTGCGTCAGTTGCAGATATCGCTATCCTAATAGTTTCTGCTGAAGATGGTGTTAAAGCACAAACTAAAGAAGCCTATGAAGCAATACAAGCATCCGGCATTCCGTTTGTTGTAGCAATTAATAAAATAGATGTTCCAAATGCTGATCAAACACGCACGATTTCTTCTCTAATAGAACACGGTATTTATATTGAAGGATATGGAGGTTCAGTTCCTTGTATATCTATTTCTGCAAAGAAAGGAGATGGAATACACGATTTGCTTGAAATAGTTCTCTTACTGGCTGAACTTGAAGATCTTAAAGGGAATCCGAACGCTCCTGCCGAGGGAATCATAATTGAAGCGCATCGCGACGCACGCCGTGGAATTTCTGCTACTTTTGTTATCACTAACGGAACTTTGTATAAAGGCACTGCTGTAGCGTCAGGGTCGTACTGTGCTCCTGTAAGAACTCTTTACAACTTCAACGGTAAACAAATTGAAACAGCAACATTTTCTGAACCTATTACTATAACTGGCTGGAACGGTGTTCCTCGCGTAGGAGACACCGTAACTATGTTTAGTACTAAAAAAGATGCCGAAGCTTCTTGCGTATCATTAGAAACACAAGTTACTCAAGAAAAATTTACTTCTAATCCTAATGAAGATGAGGAGTTAATTATCATTCCAATTATCATAAAAGCAGATGCTGCAGGATCTATTGATGCAATAGTACATGAAATAGGAAAAATTCACGATGAGCGTGTGGTTTTAAAAGTTATTTATACTGGCATAGGATCAATCAGTGAAAACGATGTAAAAATTGCAGGTGGTGATTCCCGTGCGGTTATTATTGGATTCAATACAACATCAGAATCAGAAGCTTTAATGGTAGCCGAACGCGCTGGTATACAAATACACACAGAACGTATAATTTATCGAATTACTGAGTGGCTTCAAGACATAGTGATTCAACGACGCCCAAAGCAAACTGTTAAAGATTTTAGTGGGACCGCTAGAATCCTCCGCTGTTTCAGTGCGGTAAAAACAAAACAAGTTGTTGGTGGAAAAGTAGAAGATGGAGTATTGAAAGTAGGAGACACAGTTGCCATCATAAGAAGAGATGAGGAAGTAGGTACAGGTGAAATCGTTGAACTACAAAAACTGCGCGAAAATATAAAAAGTGCTGAAAAAGGATCTGAATTCGGGGCTCGAATTGACTCAGATGTTGTGCTTGCTGTCGGTGATTATGTGCGTCCATTTAAGTTAACTCAGAAATAATATGTCACATAAAGAACAAACTGAGGAAATGCTAGCACATACTGCGGCAGAGTTCATAAACCTTGAATCAAACAGAGAATCTCTAATAACTGTCACTAGAAGTTCCCTTTCCAACGATAAAAAACGTGCGCTGATCTATATCAGCGTTCTACCTGAAACTTACGAAGAATCCGCACTATCTTTCTTAAAACGAAAACGAAACGAATTGCGCGCATTTCTGAAAAAGAAAACGCGACTGCGCTTTCTACCACAATTAGATTTCACCATTGATTATGGCGAAAAAAATCGTCTAGCATTAGAAGCATTATCGGAATAGTGAGGCACGAACGGGAATCGAACCCGTGCATAACGGTTTTGCAGACCGTCGCGTTACCACTTCGCCATCGTGCCATCTTTTACACAACTTTCAGTTGAAAGTTTTCTCCACAACACAAGACCATGTACAGATTATATTGTTTTTGTTATTTTGGAAAGTGAGGGCCAGTGGCGGAATTGGTATACGCGCACGACTTAAGATCGTGTCTCGCAAGGGATGTGGGTTCGATCCCCACCTGGCCCACAGTGGAGTAGAAACAAGCGTTTTCTATTGCTACAATGTTTTTACTTCCACCCATAGCTCAATTGGCAGAGCAGCTCCCTCTTAAGGAGTTGGTTGTAGGTTCGATTCCTACTGGGTGGACTATATTTATAAGTTTTAATAAAAACTATAAATATACAAAGTTGGGCGGGTGGCGAAATTGGTAGACGCGCCAGCCTTAGGAGCTGGTGCCGAAAGGCATGGAGGTTCAAATCCTCTCCCGCCCACAAAAATATCTAAACAAGATTTTATCTCGTATTCATTGATTTCCTTTATTTTTCTTGACTTTTCATGTGTTTTGTGATATGTTCTGCTCAGTAGTTCGTTTACAAGCTCATGAACATAACTGCAACTTTTAAAACTCTGCTCCGCTAGTAGGAGCTGACCATATAACGTAGCAACTCTACAGAAAGGAAGGGTAGTTGAATGAGTGTAGAGAAAAAAGTAGGAGCGCTTTTGGGCATCCACGTAATTGCCCAAAAGTTCTTCGAGAGCCTCGGTGTAGTGGCCAGTAGAATCGTTCAGGAGGGTGTGAACGACCTCACCAGACGGGATCTCGTATGGAGCGTTATCAACGCCCGTCTCGCGACGGCAACCGCACCACTAAGTCCGCAAGAAATAGCGGACGGGATCAGGAAATTCAACAGAATTCACGCCTCTCTAAGTAAAGAGATGCGTGACCTCATTGAGATCCTGATGTTCAGAGATGCACTGGACGCAATTCAGGACTACCTTGGACGTAGAAGCAAAGTGGTCGTAGAGGAGCATAAGGACCCGAAGAGTGGAAAAACGACGAAAGTCGTTTATGCAAACACTTCGGAGGAGGAGAGCGTGATGCATCGTCAGTACATCGCTCTTCTCGGTCACGCTGGAAAACGGGAAGTTCTACTCGAGGCGGATAAGCTTAGCCAAGCAACCCGCCTGAGCAGAATCGCAAACAAAGCCGCTTCTGTGGTCGGTAAGACCGCCAAATCGGCCGACGAGACCATCGGAAGGTTCCTCAACGCCTTTCTCGATGGTCTAGAGGGGAAGAGATGAGAGAAGCAATTGAAAGGATTCTGGCGTATCTGGGGAACGCCGTAAGGTACTCCCCCTTGATCGCGATCGTGGTCTTCGTACTCATGATAATCGTAACCCCCATCCTGGCGATGAGCTTCGGCCTCCTCTACGTTTCGGCCGGAGGCGAGTTCTCGCTCCACCTAATGAGTACTCTACTAGTAGGAGGGGCGCTAGTCGGCTTCACTCTCGCAGGAGCTCTGATTCTAAAGCTCCTGGGAGTGCGGTGTGCTAGACACTCCTGGATCGCACTAGTCGGCGCAGTCATTATGGCCGGCGTGCTTTTCAGGGGGCTCAACGCCATCCCCACCGCAGGGGCAATCTGGACCACAGTAATGTGGTCTGGGTTTGCCGCTGTAGTGGTAGCGACGCTTCTCCTCGTCCTTTTCGGGACAATGAGACGCGTTCGCCCGCTCTTTGTCATCGGTGTCATCCTGATGACAGTCGGAGCTCTTTCCGGCGCCGTCAAATGGGCCGGCTCAAGAGCACTCACCACCGAGAGATCGAGAGAGGAGAAGGTCTACAAGTTCTGTTGGGTAAAACCTCCAGAACTTGTAGGATCGTCCTCTGTCCGTAGCTGGTGCGGGAAGGTGCGCATCGGCTTGGACACGGAGGACAGCCTGTCGTTTACGGTCTATGACCAGTACGACAGGACATTCTCCTACACCCTCGACCGGGTTAGTAGCACCGGTCAATGGAAAGCAAACTCCGGAGAGAAGTTTGGCTTCGGAGTTTGGGAGGAACTTCCGGTCGCCCAAGGATCAAGAATCAAGATCCTAGGACGATTTAAGGACTTCTCGTTGCCAGACGCAGAGAAAAGCGTTTGGCAGCAATTGTACATTGAGTAGCAAACGGGCGTCTCCCGCAAGGGAGGCGCCCGTTTTTTTTCCAACTACTTTTCTTTCTTACTCAAAAGGCGTTTTCACAGCTGAATCATCAAGATATGGCCCTGATTTTTGTTCAGGTAGATCGCTAGGATTCACCCCAATTGTTCCGGCAATAACATTTATGATTCCGTACACTGAGACCATAATAACCATACCTACTATTCCCCAAATAATGCCACTTTGACTTTTTTTTCTGTTGTTCTCATCGTCAGCATCCTTTATAAATACTACAACCCCCCAAACAAACACAACAAACGCAGCTCCAAATAACAACAAGATTATCGGACGAACGATGACATTATTGATATTTGTCAGAAGCTCGCCGAGTGCCATAATTCAAGTTAGCTTTTATCTAACACCGGGAACCGGAAGAGTGCCTCCTTGTTCTACTCCAAATGCATTACCAATGAACGAGATGATACCGACGATAGAAATCATGACAAACAATGCGATAACACTCCAAATCATAAGACTCTTTGCTCCTTTTCTAGCTTCCTCATCGTCTGCAGAGAAGATGAATTTAACCAATCCCCAAAAGAATGCTAATAACGCTAAACCTACTACGATCGGAGTTGCAAGATCTACAAGATCTCCGATAGAACTAACTATGTTTGCGATGTTGCCTAGCGCAGCAAATGCAAATACTGGCGTAAAAGCAGAAAATAAAGAAAGAATTTTCCAAGTTTTCTTCATACTATTATTATAAATGATAATTATTTTTAATTTATTGTCCTGTTCGGACTAATATATAGTATACACAATACACAACACTTTTTAACAGGATAACTTGTATAAAACCTTAATATTAGATTATATGTTGTATATTGGTGGCTGTGATCTAATCGGCGGATTCTGTGATTCTCCTGGATTGACCTTTGGATTCATCATCTGACTGTCTTGCGTAACATCAAACTCTCTCTGCAAAAACCTGATTATTCCAAATATAGAGAATAAAACAAACAGAGCAACAGCTCCATAAACCATTATACTTTTGCCTTTTTTAGCATCTTCGGCATCTCCTGAAGAAGAGATATATTTAATTATTCCCCAGAAAAAAACGAGAAGAGCTATGGTTGCAAAAACCCACAGAAGATAATTTACTACAGCACCCAAACCAACGGCTATCTGAAGAGTTCCAGTTAACTTTCCATCGCCAGATTGACTTGCAACAAAAGATATAGGGGCAAGTAGACCTACTATACCTACCAATACACTCCAACTAATATTTTTAAAGTTATTCATCTTATAACAATAAGTCTAATAAATAACACTATTAAATCTTCTTAATTATTCTTCCTTCCTATGGTTCTATTTTATTTCACGGACTAAAAATTAATATTTGGTGAACTAATTTTGCTTTCACCTCCAACCCCAAACTCTCCCTGAAGAAACCCTATTATCCCAAATATAGAGAATAAAAC
>JAPXOG010000019.1:0-12237 GCA_033811555.1 Minisyncoccota bacterium | reverse complement strand
CATAATACTTTTTCCTTTTTTAGCACCTTCAGCGTCTCCTGAAGAAGATATATATTTCACAATACCCCAAAAAAACGTGAGAACTGCAGCGGTAGAAACAACCCATAAAAGTTTATTCATTGCATTTCCTGCTCCATCAAACAGTTTACTCGTATTATTGAAGTCCGCTGCATGAATGTAAAAAGACGGAAATAAGATAGTAATATATAAGATCCAATTTTTTATATATTTCATACCAATAACTATATATTTATTATCTAAAAATATCATTATAAATAAATTGAACTATGCCCCAAAAAGAAAACAATATAAACAATGCGAACATACCATATAACATGGTACTCTTTCCTTTCTTCGCCGCCGACTCATCACCAGAGTTTTTTATATATTGCACTATACCCCAAACAAAATACACCACCGCAAGACCCGTTAGAAGCCCAAGGATTGGGTTAATAAGTTTTAAAAAGCTGCCTATAAGCTCTCCAAGATTTCGAGGTGCCGCAAAAATAACAGTAGGAACTAAAGAAACGGCTATTTCACATAAAGTTCTTAACCTCATAAATAAGTGTGATTTATTATAATCAAAGATGAAGACGAATCACCCTTCTTCTTGTTGACCTGGTCTATTGTGTTTTTTATTACCTCTGAAAGTATAGAAGCGCCAAGTAAAATTACAGCACCTATAAATGTGTAAAGCAATGCACTCTTAGCTTTTTCCAAATCTTTCTCATTTCCTCGAGCTTTCACAAAAAGAAACCCTGAATAAATAATAAACACAACAACCACATAATAACCAATTTTCTTTATAGCATCAACGACAGCGGCTATCAAAGAAGGAATGTCACTAATTCCACTAAGTGGGTTATATACACCTGGTGGTTCACCAGGATTACCCGCTAAAACTTGTGTTGAATTACCGCCCATCAAAAATAAAGTGGTAAATATAAAAACTGGGCTAAAACCAGCTATGATACCTAAAGTTTTTTTTAAATAACGTGTATTCATATTAAGTAATAATTGTTATTTTTATGAATATATCTATATTTCAATTCTATGACGAAAGAAAATAATCAGCGTCTTGTCCTGTTAAAGTTTTGGTCACCAGGCTAACTATTAACCACGAACTAAGGGCAATTATAAGCCCTATAAACACACTCAAAAATATATCGTGTGCCTTTTTTATTTTTCCTTCATCTCCTGCCGCTGTTAGGTAAAGGAAACCCGCCCACGCAAAAAGCGCAGCTGATATAGGAATGGCGACAGACGTTATCAAAAAACTAATAATTGTGTTAGCCATAATAATCAAGTGGTTAAACGTGCACGGATTCTTGTCATCCCCACACGGAACTATACCGTCAGCAAACACAACAATAGGAAAAACAACTAACAACGTAGCCAAAACATACGCTCCGATCTTATTAATGATTATCCTATCCATAAGTCCATTTTACGCACTAAAAACAAAAAGTTATCCCCATACTATCTTTTAATAATAGCGTTCAATCTGCTATTTGCATCAGAAACCGCGCGTGATACAGACGATTGTCCTGAAGTGACGTCTTCAATGAGAGTCTGAAAAATTGCTCCACTACCTGATGGATTAGGATCAAAGAACCCTCGAGCTATGAGAGATTCTTGATAAAAAACTGCCATAAATGGATCATTCGGTAATCGAGAAAGAAGTGCGCGACGAACAGGTGGTAGCGAAAAAATTTCACTCCAAAGGTTGGAGGAAAAAGTATCGGAAAGAATCGTAGCAGATTGAAATGCATTCGGTTTTATACGAGATTGGTTTAGAATAGCCATACCATATATTTTTCCAAAAGTACTCTTATCAACTGCATCTCGTACCTGTGGTATTCGAGTAACATCAAAATTAAGGTTTGGATTTCGTTCCTGTATCAAAAACAACTCACTTGCAAACCCAAGGTACATAGCTAGATCTCCGCGTATAAACGATTCTCTAGAGTCGATAAGAGATCGGTTCCATGAATATGATGGCTTGAGGGGATTCGCAAATTCAGTATAAAAACGAATAGCTGCATCTGCTGGATTTTCTGGAAATCCTAGTCTATCGGTCAAAATACTCTGAAATTCTTCTCCTCGACGAATCGTGATTGGATTCCCAGCTTGCATAATCAATGTCGCCATAATCTCTTTTGCGTGCGATATATTCCTATATTCTCCAAGGGCTATTGAACTACGAGTTATAGCGTGAGTAGAATCTGCTTGTGTTAGTTTTGGAGATAACGCAGAAACCTCTTCCCAAAGCTTGGGAGGAAAAGATATTCCCTCTGAGTTAAAAATAGTTCTGTTCCAGTACAACACTAGAGGGTCGGAAAACAGTGGTAGGGCAAGAATTCCTTGTGGACTTATAAAAATCTCCGACCCTTGTGTAAATGCATCACGAAATGAACGCTCTGATAGTACCTCAAAAGGAGTTGGATATATTTTTTGTTGATGTAGCAATAACTTGTCACTAGCAACTATTATAAGGTCTGGACCTCTTCCTTCTGCTAGCGCTTCTGTCAGAAGAACATCAAATGTTTCTTCAGGAAATTGCTGATATGTTATCTTTAAAATATTGTCATAGGCTTCATTGAATTTGCGAATAACTTCTGAAACCTTAGTTGCTTCAAGTGTTCCCCACACTACACCCTCTGCGGGGATATTTTTTTTTGAATTAGACCCTCCGAATTTTCCATATGAAGCAATGACAATAATTCCCACAACTATAAACGCTCCGAATATTCCCAATACTACTGTTTGAAATGTTTTCATGAGCGCTGTCTAGGTTTTCTAAAAATCATTCCATAGTGATGAGATCCAGCGTCAACATCCTTCTCAAACAGAAATCCTGCCTTTTCGGCAAGTGAATGGGCGACCGTCCTGCGAACCACAGCTTCTGATTGCGGCCCAATTCCTCCAAAAGAGTCATTCCAATCAACTATTAGAGCTTTCCCTCCGTACTTAAGGATTCGGAACACTTCTTGCAAAAAATACTCCTTATGTTCTATTTGAAACAAAATATTAGATGCAATAACCGCATCCATAGAAGCATTACCCAAAGTTGTTCCACCTGGCTCCTCAAGATCTGTCCAGATTGTGTGAATGTTCTCAAACCCCAGTCGACGAGCCTCTTTTTCCAAAGAAGTTAGATTCCCTTTTTGCAGGTCACACCCATATACGACCCCATAATCACCCACTTTACGTGCAGCTGCAAACGTATACTCTCCTTTACCCACCCCTAAATCAGCAACATACATACCTTCTCCTAAATTAAACTGTTCAATAACATTTTCTGGATCAAGAAACATATGATTCTAGTATAAAATAACTTTAATCAAGTACAAGGATCTAATATAAACACAAAAAACTCTACTGAGTTTGAGGATCTTGCAAAAGAATCACACCAATTTACAGACATACAAAAGAGGCGATTGAATCCCATTCACGCATCTTCATAATACGTACACCCTGCGTTACACGCCCAAGCAGTGGAATTTCAGGTAATGCTACTCGAATTACCTGACCTTTTTGAGAAATAACCACAAGCTCTGAATGTTCTTCCGTTACAATCTGTGAAGCCATAATATCTCCCGTTTTTGTAGTAACTTTAGCCGTTTTTACTCCCCCACCACCACGCTTTTGTACTTTATATTCTGAAACGTTAGTTCGTTTTCCATATCCATTTGAAAGCAAAATAAGAAGCGCGGACGTATCCTTTTTTGCCACAACACTAGAGCCAACAACAATATCCTTCCCTGATAGCCTTATTGCACGGACACCTCCTGCAGCCCGACCCATAGAGCGTACATCTGATTCCTTAAACCGTATCGATTGACCCTTTTTTGTAACTAGAAGCATCTCATTTCCTGCAGAAATTGTATTTGTCGTAATAAGTTCATCCCCATTTTCCAGTTTAATAGCAATGATTCCTGATCGGCGCACATCAAGAAAACTTTCCACATTAACCTTTTTAACAACACCGTGTTTTGTAACCATTACAATACCCGATGCTGTTTTCTTTGTATCAGATGATAACGGTAAAATGGAAGTTACGCGCTCTTCATCAGAAAGTGAAAGGAAATTCATAATGGACTTGCCTTTTGTAGCACGCTTGCCTTCCGGAAGTTCATACATTTTTATCTGATACACCTTTCCCTTATCTGTAAAAAAAAGCAAATCGTCATGTGTGTGTGCCCCTATTACCATCGTTACGAAATCTTCTTCTTTTGTGTTTAGATCAATAACTCCTACTCCTCCTCGCTTTTGAGCACGGTATTCAGACGGATTTGTTCGTTTGATATACCCTCCCTGAGTAAAAACCACCACGTTTTCTTCATTAGGTATCAAATCTTCTGCCGAAAATGCAGCTACCCCACTTCGCGAAACTCGTGTCTTTCGTTCATCACCATATCTCTGACCTGCCTCTGCAAGCTCACTTTTTATAACTTCACGCATTTTCTTTTCACTCTTAAGGAGCGCTTGAAATTCCGCGATTCGCTTTTGAACTTCCTTAAGCTCGTCTTCTATCTTTTTACGCTCCAGACCAGCAAGTTTCTGAAGCTTCATGTCAAGAATTGCTACAGCCTGTATCTCAGAGAATTTAAATTTCTGCATGAGAGCTTTCTTCGCATCATTAGTATCTTTTGATTTTTTTATGACTTTTATAACTTCATCAATATGATCGAGTGCCTTAGAAAGACCAAGCAATATGTGTTCTCGTGCTTGGGCTTCTCGCAAATCAAATTCCGTTCGTAATCGGACTACAGTCAGACGATGTTTTACAAACTCCTCAAGAATACTCTTTAGCGAAAGAGTCTGCGGAACCCCATCTACTAGACAAACAACATTAAGGTGAAAAGTATCTTCAAGTTGAGTATGTTTGTATAAGTAGTTGAGAACCTTCTCAGGAAAAGCGCCCGTCTTAAGCTCAATAACAATGCGAATATCTTTAGTTGATTCGTCACGAATATCACGTATACCATCAATTTTTTTCTGGTGCACCAAATCAGCTATCTTCATTATCAAGTCAGCTTTGTTCACTCGATATGGAATGGACGTAATAACAATTTGGAATTGTCCTTTCTTACCTTCAACTATTTCAGCTTCACCTCGCGTAACGATACCTCCCTTTCCATTTACATATGCATGCTTAATGTCTTTTTCGTTAAAAATCGTTCCGCCAGTTGGAAAATCAGGCCCTTTTATAAATTGCAGTAAATCCTCAGTTGTCGCGTCAGGATTATCGATAAGGTGTTGAGATGCTTCAACGACCTCACGAAGATTGTGAGGTGGAATATTGGTCGCCATACCAACCGCAATACCAAGCGTTCCATTCAATAGCAGATTCGGTAGTAATGCAGGTAACACAGTTGGTTCTTTGTGCGCCCCATCATAGTTTGGACGCCATGCAACTGTCTCCTTCTCAAGATCACGCATCATCTCTGAAGCAACACGCGACATACGAGCTTCGGTATACCTCATTGCCGCTGGGGGGTCTCCATCTATTGATCCGAAGTTCCCCTGACCCAATACAAGAGGATAACGATACGAAAATGTCTGAGCCATATTTACCATGGCGTCATACACAGACGCATCACCGTGCGGGTGATATTTACCGAGAACCTCACCGACAACCGCAGCAGATTTTTTCGGCTTCATGGTCGGTAAAAGACGCATTTTATACATTGAATACAGTATCCTGCGATGCACCGGCTTCAGTCCATCGCGAACATCAGGAAGTGCGCGAGATGTAATAACAGACATCGCGTAATCAAGATACGCTTCTTTCATTTCAGCAGTTACGTCACGACCTATAACCACATCTTTTCTTTTGTTTTCTGATTCTCCTGGCTGTTTTTTAGTCATATAGCGTACTCAATATACTCCAAAAACGCCTGAAAAACAAGGAGATTTTTCAATTTGTATCTACTTAGATTCACGAAATGAGGACAAAAAAGAGTTCCACATACTAGAGAGACTGTCCATCGGAGAAACCTCTCCCGTTTTCATCCCTTCATTTGCTGGCACTTTATTAATCCGTACCATAAGCGACACAAACCACAAAATCAACACAAAAGCAGTAATTGATAGTGATATCCAAAAGGCGATTGCACGCCGTTGCGGTTCTGGTTTTTGCTGTAACTTCCGTATAAAAGAAAACATAGTTTATGCCTGAGGAGAAAGCACTATGATCTCGCCTTCTTTCTCCAGAATGTCCTTTTTCTTCAGCGTCACTTTGTCCAGGGGACGAACAGATGTTTCTCCTTCTTCTTTCAAAAAAGTGGTAAGAGCCTCTTTTGTATAGTGCATCGGGATTACAATGTTAGGTTCAAGAGATACTGAAAGCTTATGCGCCACCTTAGCATCAAGCACACCATTTCCTCCGATTGGAATAAACAGTATATCTATATCATCGAGCGCCTCAAATAATTCAGGTGATAATTGCTCATCACTTAACGCCCCCAAAAAGCAGAGTTTCATTTCTTCAAGAGTGACTACATAAACTGTATTAATACGTGGAGTTCCTCCGTACGTACTTTTTGATGCATATCCGTGCACAACGACCCCATCCATCTCATATTCACCGGGACCTGAGATAGACAGAGGTTGCCGGTCGCCTCGCGCGACCGTTTCAAGGCCGTTGCAGTCAGGATGGTTAATTGTTGAAAGAGCGATGTCGGCGCCAAATGATGTTGTCGGCAATTCTGACTTTTTAGAAACGGGATTAAACGCCAGTATGGTATCCCCAAACTGAACCTTAAATGACTCAAGTGTGTTGTACGTAATAATCATATGCGTGACTTGAGTATACCAGAAAAATCATCTTAAAAAGAAACTAAATCCTTCATGCCCAGAATTTACTTGCCAAACCCGACCGTTCAGCCAACTTGCGAGTGCTCCCATGACTCAAAAGCCCTAGGTACGAGGCCACCGTCTCTGGCTTCTGGTTATGACGCAGTTTTTTAAACATTCTCCGTTTTGTACTGGTTCTCAAAACACGATGGTGCGGGAAATGCACCCAACCCAAGAAATCTATGCCGGAAGAAACTGTGTGTATGGACACCTTATCTGGGTG
The DNA here is from genome assembly GCA_033811555.1 of Minisyncoccota bacterium. Classification (GTDB taxonomy): domain Bacteria; phylum Patescibacteriota; class Minisyncoccia; order Phycocordibacterales; family EsbW-18; genus EsbW-18. The sequence goes on along the minus strand of JAPXOG010000019.1, from coordinate 5,153 downwards.
CAACGTGAGCCTAAGTGTATTGTTTAAAAAATGTTCTATTTCAAAAACCAACGACTCCAAATACTTTTTGTCATTACTCACAAACAAAAAATCGTCTGCATACCGAATATACGTTTTTGTCTTAAGTGCCCGCTTCATAAACTGGTCAAATTCATTCATATACACATTCACAAACAACTGGCTCGTAAGATTTCCCAACGGTAGCCCCACCCCGCATCTCCCTTCTGTATGAAAACTGTCAATAACTTGCCCAACTAGCCACAAGGTGTCCGTATCCAAAACATGTGCACCAAGAACATTCTTCAAAATCTGGTGATCAATTGACGCGAAAAACTTCCGCACATCACACTTGAGTACCCAAACGGTCTTCGTATTATTTCTCGATATATCGAGAATTATTGAACGAAAACTGTTCAACGCCTTGTGTGTTCCTTTACGTATACGGCACGAATACGAATCAAAGATAAACTTCCTATCAAAATACGGGTACAACATTCTGTGCAGTGCGTGGTGCACCAGCCTGTCGCGAACCGTTGCTTTATGAATATCCCGCGGTTTTGGGTCGTTTATTTTAAATGCGCTGTACCCTCCATGCCGATATGTTTTCCCCGCAAGTTCCCTGTGAAGTGCAAAAAGATTATCCTGAAAGGAAAGAGAAAAAGTACAAACGTCTTTCCGTTTCCTTTTACCACGAAGAAATTCCTTCCATGACACGAGGAGATTTTCTACGGAAATGATATCATCATACGCATGGCTGAATCCTCTCTCCCTCTCTCTCTATCTCTCTCTCGGTGGTAACTCCGTCCTTCAGAGAATCAAAGAGGGATACTTGTTGTGGATTACTATTTCTCCTCATATTGCAAAAGGACAACGATACTCCATAGGTACGCGCATTGAAAATAAGTTTCTGGATCTGCTAGAAATTTCATACCACACCTATTTTACCTCAAAAGAGCACAAGGCAGAGAAACTTTCTGAATGTATCCTCACGCTTGATACGCTCAAGTTTCTCATACATGTCGCCTGGGAAGGTAAACTTATTTCACACAAACACTACGCGGACGTAGCAGGAAAACTTGAAGAGGTTGGAAAAATGTTTGGCGGGTGGAAAAACAGTTTGAATAACCCGGATAAGAAAAACCGCACCTTGTAATGAAATGCGGAAAAGAAATAATTTTCGCAGAGAAAAGATAAACTGATTGCTCTCATTCCACCTATTGCCCGGTTTGGCGTTGTTCGTGTTCAACTTCAACTCCGCAACATTGCGATTCAGGTTGAAGATGTTCGGATTGCCGTCACGGTCAGAAATGTATGGGACACCGTCCGTACCACTGCCAATCTAACCATATGGAGAGATTCGGCTGTATTGTATGCGGGATCAAGAATCCACCAGTGCCTTATACCAAGTTATTTTCTTTTTTTGTGACGTCATACACAACACTCTGCAGGAAGCCATAACCGCCTGCGTTCTCGATGCCTATGCGCCAGAGAGGTTTTGAAAAGCCGTGGCCGTTCAACGCAACCAATCTTTGATAAGTGTACCAAAAAAACTAAAAAGTATAGAAGAATCAAAGGGTAAAAGAATCAAAATCAATACGAAAGAAACAAAGTTCCTAAGATTCTAACTTGCGCAGAGAAAAGACAAACTGAGAGCTCCCATTCCACCCACGACCCGGTAAGGCGTAGTACGCGTCCAACCACAACCCCGCACCATCGCGACCCAGGAAGAAGATGTTCGGATAGCCGCCACGGTCAGAAATTTGTTTCATAGCAATAAACATCATGTCATCACCTGAATAGGAAAGACGCAGGTGCGGACCGACTTCTGCAGGACAGAGTTCAAGACCGTACTGCTGTGCTCGTTCATAGATTTCATCTGTAGTAGCTCCTTGAGGAAATCCGAGGTCTTCCACCGACAAACGCACAAGGTCCGTCCCCTCTATTATTTTTGAGGCAATAAAATCAGGGCTTGTGAGTAATTCGTGTGCGAAGATGGATACATAGATGTTTTTGTCTTTTAGTTCTTGTTCCAGTTGCTCTTTCGTCTTTCCGCCGATTTCAATGTGGTACTTTTGTATTTTTCCTTCAGGAAATGAGGTGTAGATGTGTTCAATGTGTGTTTGAAAGATGTTCGGAAAGAGCGGTCCAATATATACTTTGGTATCTTGTGTGATTTCACGCTCGTTGTGTGCAATCTGTTCTCGTGTACAGTCAAAGATAATGAGTGCATCTTCATTTGGGTTTCTCTGTGCGCGAAGTTCCTCAATACGCGGATCCCGTTGATACCCAAAACCCTCGATGGTGCCGTTGATTTCGTAGAGGAAAATGAGGTCGTCTTTGGTAAACAACTCTCCTTGTTCGTGTTTGCGTTCAAGCTCCGTGAGATATTTCATGTCTGCACTTTTCTTGCGGTATGCGTCTGCCTCAGCGCCAAATTCAGCAAGCTTGTCGTTGAGCACGCCTTGGAGAAGCGGTTCAACGTTTTGATGAGGCAGAATTCCACGCACTTCGCCGATTTTGTCTTTTCCGTTCATGCGAATGGCAAGGCGCGGTTGGGTGAGTTTGCCTGATGAGTCGTAGGTGTAGTAGACATAAAAATCGCCTGACTCAATCTGTGTTTCGGCGGTTGAGCGCCCTGCGGTGCACCAGCCCGTGCCTTTGCCCTCAAGCGACCGATAGAGTTTTTCCGCCCCGCTTGTGTCGCCCTGTTCGTACTTCACCCACTGCCCTTTAATCTCTTCCTTCCCTTCTGCCTGCTGTTCAAGCGTCTTTTGAATGAGCTCGGCATACAGCGACGGGAACTTCTTGTCGAACTCACGGCGGGCTTCGGAATCTTTGTTGTCGTCTTTGACACGCTCGTAGAGGTCGGCAATCTGTGCCAAAGGTTCGCGGTAAATGTCGGGAAAAGGTGCGACCGTTGAAGCGGTGCGTTTTTTAAATTCACCGCGCTCTTTATCAAACTGCGAGAGTTTAGTGATTTGCGTCCAGACGTAGTATTTAAACCATGCGGGATACACCGCATCGTTTGAAGTGAGGTAGTCAATCCATGCGTCAAGAGACGCACGCTGGTCTTGGATTGCCACGTCCATCATCTGCTCGCGCATCTCGGGTGTGATTTCAACGTCACCATGACCTTGCTCGCGTGCAACGCGCTTTTGGAGTTCAAAGTATGATTCGGGGAAATTCTCGCGCGTGATGATGAGCGCGTCGTATATCTTGTCGCGCAACATCTCTAAATTGCGCCTCCGCACTCGCTCGTCGGGGTTGAGAAAAACCTTCTCGAGACGATCCATATACGCCTCAATACGCTTGGCAGGGTCGTTGGGGACTTTTTCGCCCGTATGACCTTGTATTCGCACGACGGCGCGATCCACTTCGGGGGACCTTTGGAGTTCCCGGTTTTTAAGATGGAGAAGGTGATTATCAGGGTTCATACGGAAAGTATACAGCAATAGAAAGTATACAGCTATAGATTTCTCTGCGCTAGGAAAAAAAGTTTCTGATGACAACAATGGCAAAATAAAGGTAGAAGAGCGACGCACCGATAAGCACGATATTGGTAAACCAGCTTGGACGCAATGCTTTCGGAAGTTTTGTGTTGTTGAGATACAGAAGGAGCGGTGAGTAGAGCGCCATCACGATACCGCCGAGCGCCGAGCTTGTAACAAGAAATGTCAGCGGTTGATTGAACGGCAACAGAATCGCCTGCACAACAATAACAACAATGACAAGTCCGTAGTAAAGATGGTGAATTGAGAGACGCGCAAGCGGAGCAAACAGTCTCTTCAGTGCGCCTTCGCGCGCATTCGTGTGCACAATGTCACCGACGATGCGGGTCAACGCATCAATAACCGTCCACATCACGGAAAACAGCATAAGATACGTCATAACGAGATATAGTGTCGACCCTAAGTTACCGAATCTTGAGCCAAATATATGCGCTTGCTCTATTGCTAGTCGAGTACCTTCAGGAACTATTCCTAGAGGAGAAAGTACTACATAAGCGTTTGCACTTAAAAGCACTAGTGTTAGTGTCCCTAATCCCCAGAAAATCGCCCCTTGGTCAATCCGCACAAACCGCATCCATTTCCTCCACCGAACCATTTGTTCTGGTTGTGTCGTATCAAAAGTCGCTCCGACCACGCCAACTGCCTCTGGTTTTCCAGATACCGGATTTTCTATACGCCCATTATAAGCTGCCATACCTGCTTGCTTATCTCGATACCACAGCGACGTGCAAAGATTGAGCATTCCTCCGGCACCAGCAAATACAATCGCGCCAAGTAAAACATTTACATCAATTCCTTTTGGCATATATCCGAAGTTAACTAAACCTCGTATAGCTAATACAACGTCCGACCAACTCAAATTTAAAACGCTGATCCACACAAGTAAGAGCGCAAACAGCGGAACAATGATTTTAAGCGTCCCCTCTAACATTTCGTACGCGCGCCTACCAGAAAACGTAAGAATCAAAACAAGCACAAGTGACGCCCACGCCCACATAACGTAAGAACCAAAACCAAACAATTCTGCCAGAATAGTTCCTAAGGTGCTGGCCCACCCTGGCCAGATATACAAAAGTAGCGCTGCTACAAGCCAAAATATTGGGGACCAAAACAGTACGCGCGCTGATGTAGTAAAAAAACTTTCTCCTGTTGCAAGTGTGTGACGAATAACCTCTTGGTTGATGAAATACTGCAAAGTAATTCCTACAAGTGCAAACCATAGAATTGGAAGACCGAATTTTGTAATGAGATGTGGCCAAAGTATTAGTTCTCCTGTCCCCATCGCCATACCCATTATTACGACACCTACACCTAAAGCCTTAGTCCAAGGAGGCGGATGAGGTAGTTCTTTTTGCGTAAGCTTAGAAAAAAACGTCATATTTTATAGTATAACGTACTCTAGAATTGACAGTATCCACACAAATTCGTCTAGATACTTTGAATGTGATAATCCACTCCACTATCTGATATCAACCACGTACAATAGTGAACATGTCATATTCTTTCACACACCTTCACACTCATTCGCACTATTCTCTGCTATCCGCTCTTCCACGTATCTCTGAGCTCGTAGAGTATGCAAAAAAAGAGGGTATGAAAGCCCTTGCATTAACTGATAACGGCAATCTATACGGAGCCATAGAG
>JAPXOG010000018.1:0-13334 GCA_033811555.1 Minisyncoccota bacterium | reverse complement strand
CTTCTGCAGAGGTGAGACCATCGAGGGAGAGATATTCTATTGACTGTGGAAGCTCGAGGCCTTCTGCAGAGGTGAGACCATTGAGGTGGAGTTCTTTAATTGATTGTGGAAATTTGAAACCTTTTGCAGATTCGAGATTTTTTAAGTATAGGTAACATCCTTTGAATACAGAACACATTTTCACAGCCTGTATGAGCTCTTGGGTTGGTTCTTCACCAAAAAACCGCATTTCTGAAACATGGTTAGAGTAAAACTCGAATACAACAACATCTTTCACTCTTTCAGTTATCTTCTTGACTGCTTCTGCCTCTATGCGTGAGATTTTGTGGATTTTTCCTCTCCACTCAAGCCCAACCTCCTCTTGTGTATATTTAATATATTCCTCACGAGCAGATTGTATTTTATCAATGTATTCAGTTACTTTTTGTTCATCCAATCCTTTACCAGAACTCAACATATCTTTATATGCAGTACGAAGATCACCAACAGCCTGCTTCCAGGAGTTGTATCTAGTCATGAGTTCAGGACAATATGAGGACATAGTGAGATATATATCAATTATAGTGAGATTTATATAGTTTGGCTATTTAAATTACACATAGGCTACAGTACCAAAATATCCTCATATTGATGAGTTATTATTACTTAAACATCGTATTATCTGGTTCCATCTACGTCCTACCTGTGCAACAGAGTTGGTTGGTATTTTAAATAGATATTAGGGGTCTGGTTCAATTCTGATTCCGGGGTGTTTCTTTCTCAAGTCATTACGTTCTTCTGGCGTGAGGTCGTCGAGATGGATAACTCTAATTGACTGTGGAAGTTTGAGATTTTCAGCGGATGTGATGCTATTGAGATAAAGAAATTCAACAAACTGTGGAAGTTCGAGACCTTCTGTGGAGGTGAGGCCTTCTAGGTGTAGGAATTTAACTGACTGTGGGAATTTAAAACCTTTTGCAGATGTTAGGCTGTTGAGACATAAACGATCAATTGACAGTGGGAGTTCGAGATTCTCAGCATAGGTGAGACCATCGAGTTCAAGAGTTTCAATTGACTGTGGAAATTTGAAATCTTTTGCATATGTTAGGCCGTTGAGGTAGAGTCGTTCAATTGACTGAGGTAGTTCTAGGCCTTCTGTAGAAGTGAGGCCATTTAGCTCGAGAAATTTAATAGACTGAGGAAATTTGTAATCTTTTGCAGAGGAGAGTCCGTTGAGATCTAGAGATTCAATTGACTGTGGGAGTTCGAGGCCTTCTGTGGATGTGAGGCCATTGAGCAATAGATATTCAATTGATTGCGGAAATACGTAACCTTTTACTGAGGAAAGGCCTCCAAGACCGAGACTTTTAATTGACTGTGGAACTTCGAGGCCTTCTGTAGATGTTAGACCACTGAGGTTAAGGTGTTTGACTGATGGTGGAAATTTGTAACCTTTTGCAGAAGTTAGACCATTGAGTTCGAGAGCTTCGATTGATTGTGGAAGTTCAAGACCTTCTGTGGAAGTGAGACTGCTAAGACTAAGACCTTCAACTGATTGCGGAAGTTTAAGACCTTCTGCGGAGATGAGACTATCTAGGTAGATATCGCCTTTGATTGATTTAGGAAACTTAATACCGTTTGCTGATTTGAGATTTCTGAAGTATAGGTTACATTCCTTGAACACATAACACATTTTCACTGCTTGAATGAGTTCTGTGGTCGGTCCTTCATCAGAAAACCGTATACTGTTAATATGCCCTGAGTAGAAATCGAATTCAACACCTTCTACACTCTCGGTTATCTTCTCAACAGCCTCTGCCTCTATGCGTGAGATTTTGTGGATTTCTCCTTTCCACTCAAACTCCACAATTTCTTGTGAATAGTTTAAGTATTCCTCACGAGCAGATAAAGCTGTTTCTAAGAGTTCTTCTATTTCTTTCACTGTATAATCCTTTCCTGTCTTAAACAGATAGTCATATGCAGTACGAAGATCACCAACAGCCTGCTTCCAGGCGTTGTATCTAGTCATGAGTTCAGGACAATATGAGGACATGGTGAGAGATATATCTTATATACAGATATATCTTAATTATATTCATATATATCTAGTCTGACTACTTTAAATCAAAATGATTGCAAATAACTAAATAACTCCATATTTATCATCAAATTACCTTCATATTGATGAGTTATTATTACTTAAACATCGTATTATTTGGTTCCATCTACGTCCTACCTAAGGCCAACTATATAGACAAATAATACCGCCATTTGGCGGTATTATTTGTTTTTGACTCAGAGTTCGAGTGTGAACGGATTATCGTCTAGAATGTGTGTCAAATTATTTAATGGAATAATTTAGATTGACTTGAATTATGACTTCTTGTTGTCCAGCTGGGACTTGTGGAGATCCACCTCCACCCATTCCCATATCTCCTCCACCGTATCCGTAGGGTCCATACTGAGTTTGCATACCAGGGACATAAATTGGATTTTCCCACCATGAGACCACTTTTTTAAGACGTACTCCCGCAACCGAGGCTGTTTTTTCTGCGTGGGACTTTGCGTCTTCCATTGCAAGCATAAGAGCTTCTCTGTGAAGGTCTTCTATATTTGAAGCAGAAAATGATACTCCGAGGATTTGGTTTGCTCCAGAGGCGCTTGCAGACTCTATGATTTTTTCTACAAGTTCATTTGATACACCATCTTCGCCGTGCACTCGGATAATTAGTTGTTGGTCAGCATTGTATCCGGAAATTACAGGAGGTCGGTTTTCAGGATAAAAGTATTGCGGATAAAGGTTGTAGCTTTGAGTAGAGATATCTTCTTTATTGATGCCGAGCTTTTGCACTCCGCTAATTACAGTACTCATTTTTTCAGATAGCATTGATAGTGCAATCTGTGCAGATTCTGCGCTGTCAACATGTACACCAAGTGTTACGGAGGCTTCGTCGGGAGTAAATGGAACTTTACCTGTTCCAGTAATGGAAACTTCTCTCCAAGGAGGTGATACGATCCGGTCCCGGATAAGTGCTATCGTAAGAACTCCGGCTAGAAGTACCATACCGACGATGGCGACTGCGAGCTTAGGAACGCTCTTTGAAGGAGCTAAGTATTCTACGTTCATAAATAAATTATATAGCTGATAATTAACTACTATTACCACCATAAGTATACACCATGTGCTCTACCGCAAGAATATATTGTGTGCTGAACACGATACTGACACGTTTCAAATTCAAAACGTCAATAGGTTACTTTTTTGATCTTTTCAATATAAATATCAGTATTAATTAAAAAATGACTATGTTTTCATGTAGCGACTTTTGGAAAAGAATATGTTAATATTTTCTTGATTCTTCAATTGCCGGGGTAGCTCAGTTGGTTAGAGCGAGGGACTCATAAGCCCTAGGTCGGCAGTTCAATCCTGCCCCCCGGCACTAACTCGATTGATTTTTGGGCTATTTTTGGTACTATTTTTGTGTTGCGTGGTATAAAGAATTGCAGTTGCTTAAATCTGAAAAAATAAATATTTGCCACGTACTCATCTGGAGCCGTAGCTCAACTGGTTAGAGCGCCTCCCTGTCACGGAGGAGGTTGCGGGTTCAAGTCCCGTCGGTTCCGCAGAAATCCATTGCATAACACAAGTTGTTGTGTTAAAGGATTAAAAGTTGGAATAAGTTTCTTTTTATTCATATAGTATCTAGTAATTTTTATATGCACCTTTCAATAAAAGATATGTTTCGCGCGTCGTGGGTGACGTTTAAGAAAAACGCGTGGGTTTTTATAGGCGCAACAGCAATAATAGTTATTGCGTCCATAGGCTTTAATTACTTAACCAAAAATAGTAACGATATTTTTCGATTTGTTGCGGGTATAGTAGAGATTGTGCTTCTAACATGGTTATTTGCTGGTTTTTTCCGTATGGCACTTGATGCTTACGCCGGAGGATCTCCTTCTATACAAACGCTTTTTTCTTCTTCAGGAGAAGTTTTTGGACGATTTGCGGTAGCATGGATTCTTTCGTGGTTAGCATTTAGTTTTGGCCTTGTTTTATTCATTATCCCTGGAATTATCTTAGGAGTAGGTTTTATGTTTGCTCCTCTGTTTGTAATTGAAAATGGAGCTCGTGGAATTGAAGCTCTACGTGCAAGTTGGAGTGCAACTAAAGGACATCGTTGGAATTTGTTTCTTGTTAGCCTTACATTGTATGGTTTTTCAATACTCGGTGCGCTTGCGTTAGGAGTGGGTCTTTTGATTACGATGCCAATGGTAGCCATTGCGCTTGTATATCTGTATCGCGAACTTGAAAAGAAAACACAACCAGAGGCGGCACCTGTGTCTCCTCAGGTAGCTGAGTAATGTATTCCAAAAAAGCTTTTTTTTCGGTACTATAATTGCTGTCCGATTACTCGGACGGTGCCGATGTAGCTCAGTTGGTAGAGCACGTCCATGGTAAGGACGGGGTCGCCGGTTCAATCCCGGCCATCGGCTCCAGAAAGTTACAGTAATGCCACCTTAGCTCAGATGGTAGAGCACAGCTTTCGTAAAGCTGGGGTCCCGAGTTCAAATCTCGGAGGTGGCTCAGATGGAAAAAGAAGATATAGAGAAAAAAATTACCCAGCTGGAAGAGATGATGGGAAAGACTGACTTTTGGAATAATAAGGAATTGGCACAACAGATAATAAGTGAATATCAAAAACTTAAGCTACTAGCTGAAGGTAAAGAACGACACGATTTAGGCAATGCGATAGTTACTATTTTTTCAGGTGCAGGTGGAGTTGATGCAGAAGATTTTGCTCGCATGTTGGTATCAATGTATTTTTCTTATTGCTCTCACAAAAGTTGGAAGTATGAGATACGGCACCAAAATGAAAATGATCACGGAGGTGTTAGAAACATTACATTTGAAGTGCATGGGAAGGGGGCATATGGAGAATTAAAACACGAAAACGGAGTTCACCGTTTAGTGCGTATTTCACCTTTTAACGCGGCTCAGAAACGACACACATCTTTTGCAATGGTTGAGGTACTACCGAAACTTGAGGAACACGATGAAGTTGAAATTTTAGAAACAGATCTAGATATTCAGTTTACTCGTGCAGGTGGTCCGGGTGGGCAGAATGTGAATAAACGAGAAACCGCAGTACGTATAGTGCACAAACCAACTGGTATTGCGGTACATGTGGCAACTCAAAGAAGTCAAGCACAAAACCGTGCCTATGCACTGGAGATTTTGCGCGGAAAGTTGTATCATAAACAGCAGGAGGAGAAGGCGCGCGCCACAAAAGGACTCACTATTTCAGCTACTACTGATGCAGAGTGGGGAAATCAGATTCGATCTTACGTGTTGCATCCGTATAAAATGGTAAAAGATCATCGAACGAATGTGGAGAAGCGCGACACGGATGCGGTTTTACTAAATGGCGATATACAAGAATTTATAGACGCGCACAAGAATATAGAGGAGAGGATTTAATACACGCAATGCACATGATTTTATTTGATAACGTTAGTAAGGTTTATTCGGATGATTCACATGCTCTTGATGGGGTTACGTTTTCAATTGACCCTGGAGAGTTTGTGTCGGTTGTAGGGCATTCTGGAGCTGGAAAAACTACGCTACTTAAACTTTTGCTTATTGAAGAGCGCCCTACGGCAGGATCAATTTTTCTCGGACAAACGGATATTCACGCTCTTTCACGTCGCGATGTGAGCGGTTTGCGTCGACAGATAGGAATGATTTTCCAAGACTTTCGTCTGTTGCCTCAAAAAACAGCTTTTGAAAATATAGCTTTTGCAATGGAAGCAGCAGGACGTGAAGAACAGGATATAGAAAGTGATGTCCCATATGCTCTTGAGTTGGTAGGGCTGTTGGATAAGGCGTGGAAGTTTCCACATCAGATGTCTGGAGGAGAAAAACAACGACTCGCAATTGCCAGAGCAATTATCAACCAGCCGGATGTTTTAGTCGCAGATGAGCCGACAGGAAACTTAGATCCGCTTAACACGTATGAAGTAATTCAGATTCTTAAAAAAATTAATGATTTGGGAACGACTGTTTTGCTTACAACTCACAACAAAGGGGTAATAGATTCACTAGGACGTCGAGTTATAACGATGGATAAAGGTCGGATAACACGAGATGATAAAGAAGGTAGATATGTTTTATAAAAATCAAACACGTTAAGAACGTGCTTAGTGTGCAGACAGTAAATTTAAAATCAAATTATAATTTCAGCTGTGATAATAATTCAAAATTAAGACAATAAATAATAATTTCAGATTTAAATATTTATATTTCTTCTTATACATCATCATATGTTTTGGACAAAAGTAAAACGTGTAACAAAAGCAGGCTTTGTAAACTTCTGGCGCAATGGGTTTGTGTCGTTTGCTTCTGTTCTTATTATGGTGGTTACACTGTTTACGCTAGGATCAGTTATATTTTTAGGGGCTGTTTTGGAGTCCTCGCTTTTACAGTTACAAAGCAAAGTTGATATAAATGTGTACTTTATGACCGATGCTCCTGAAAGCGATATTTTAGCTCTTAAAAGTACGCTTGAGGCGCTTCCAGAAGTTGCTTCGGTTGAGTATATAAATCGAGAAGAAGCCTTAGTGAACTTTAAGGAACGACACGCGGATGACCACACTATTTTGGGAGCTCTTGAAGAGTTGGATGATAATCCTCTTGGTGCGGTATTTAACATTCGTGCAAAGGAAACTTCTCAATACGAAGCTGTAGCTGCATTTCTTGAAAGTGGCGCAGCGCTTGGTGCGGGGGAACAAGCCATCATCCAAAAAATTAACTACTACGACAACAAGATTGTGATTGAACGTCTTACTGAAATTATAAAATCAACAGAACGGTTAGGATTCTCAATTTCTTTGGTTTTGATATTTCTTTCACTTATCATTACTGTCAATACTATTCGCCTTGCAATTTATACAGCACGAGAAGAAATTTCTGTGATGCGCTTGGTAGGTGCTTCAAATTTATATGTACGCAGTCCGTTTGTCGTGGAGGGTGTTATGTACGGAGTTACTGCAGCACTTATAGTTTTGGCGCTTTTTTACCCAGTAACGCTATGGGTGGGTCCATTTACTGAACGGTTCTTCGGTTCGATAAACGTATTTGATTATTACTTAGAAAACTTTGGTCAAATATTCTCAATCATTCTTGTAGCAGGTGTATTACTTGGAGCTATATCAAGTTTCTTTGCAGTTCGCAGGTATTTGAAAGTATAAAATACCTAGTAAGGATTTATAGGGCATAGATAACTCTATGTCCTTTCTTTTTTCGTTTGATTTGAAATAGGTTGAGTTTGTGCAGAAGCATTTTTCAAGTAAACGCGACCTTGAAGTTTCTTTGGGAGAAGATCTTCTTTCGTGTATTTATCATACCCTTTGCCGTAATTAAGATTTTTCATCAATTTTGTAATTGGGTTTCGCACCAGTAAAGGTACTGGAAGTGCCCCATATTTTTTCACATCTTCTTGAGCGCTACGTAGAGCGTTATACACGTTACGGTTTTTTTCTGCTTTTGAAAGATATGCTACACCATGAGCTAGGTTGATTGTGGCTTCGGGGTAACCAACAGTTTCTACAGCACGAAACACTGCGTTTGCAACAACAAGAGCTGTTGGTTGCGCGAGACCAATATCCTCGCTAGCAAAAATTACCATGCGACGCGCGATAAAGAGAGGATCTTCTCCCACCTCAATCATACGTGCTAGGTAATATAGTGCGGCATCGCTTTGTGACGCGCGCATTGATTTAATAAAAGCTGAAACAACGTTGTAATGTTCCTCTCCTTTTTTGTCATAACGTATATGTCGGCTTTGAACTGCTTCTTTAAGGTGGGTAAGAGTAGCCGTTTTGTATAAGTTTTTTGTGGTTTCTAAAATGCTGAGAGCTTGGCGCGCATCTCCTCCTGCAACAGCAACAAGCCAATCAAGAGATTCTCGTGAAATTTTTAGTGAAAGTTTTTTTGAAGCACGCAAAATAATATTTTCCATGTCTTGTTCATGTAACTCCTCAAGAACAAAAACACGACATCGAGATAGCAGGGGAGAGATAACCTCAAATGAAGGATTTTCAGTAGTGGCTCCTATAAACGTGATAGTTCCTCGTTCTACATAAGGTAATAAAAAATCTTGTTGTGCTTTGTTAAATCTATGGATTTCATCTATAAACAGCACAATTGGCTTGTTAAATTGTAGAGTGCCGGTTGGTAGTATTTTTTTTATATCTTCTTTGCTTGCAGATACTGCAGAAAGCTCATGAAAGTCTGCTTCAACAGAATGAGCGTAAATTCGCGCCAGTGTTGTCTTACCGGATCCAGGAGGACCCCAAAGAATAAATGAAAATAACTCTTTATTTTCTATAGCAATACGCAATGGTTTTCCAGGGCCAATCAGATGTTTTTGTCCCACGAACTCGTCTAGGTTTTTTGGGCGTATGCGAGAAGCGAGTGGTTCCATGTTATTGCCAGTGTACGCTCTATTCTGTAGAGCGCAAAGACATTGAAAAACCCTCTTAAACAGCGTAAAATGCGCCCTGTATAGTGGAAACTAATTTGCCGGGTCATCTAATGGTAGGATACATGACTCTGAATCATGTCATCTAGGTTCGAATCCTAGCCCGGCAACCAACTCGAGCTATCCAAAGATTGCTTTTTACATCAAAAACTTTTCTCACACCAAGAAAGATTTTGTTGTTTTATACTACAACGTTGTGTGTTATGATAACTCTCATGAAAGAAGAAGCTAAAAAGTTGGGAGAAAATATCAAAAAACTTAGAATTGAAAAAAATATCAGTCAAATAGAATTCGCACGAATATTAGGTGTAGATCGATCTTTTGTGAGTAATATAGAGAAAGGAAAAAATAACCCAACTCTTTCAACACTAAGTAAAATTGCTAGCGCACTCGATGTGTCAACTAGCGAATTATTGGGATAAATTATGAATACAACAAATCAAATTTTAATAATAGTTCCAGGCTTCCTAATTCTTTTTAGTTTTTTTGTGTATATTTTTTATAAATCTAAAAGAAATTATAGGCTATGAATTAAATTTTATAGGACGTAAAGTGTGGAGGGAAATATATCAAAATATCGAAGAAAACATCTCTTTAGATAAAGGAAAAATAGAAATTGAAATGGAAACAATAAAAAGATGGTTTGAGGAGTATTTATATTTTTTTCCGGATAAAAAATAAGGTTACAATGAATAATTGTTTATTGCGAATAACATAATTATAAAGTATAAATCTCTATCTACTAAATATAAGATAGGCATATTCTTAATCATCCTTATAATCGGCCTTATTCTTTTATCAAATATCAGCATATGTATATAGGGGTATAATCATAATAAGTAGATGAGAAGGCATTATATGAATTTAACAAAAAGAATTCTTCCAATTGCGCTTATAGGATCGGCTATTGTTGTTGGCACGGTGGTGCTGTTTGAAGAGAGGGTGTCAGAATATACGCCATTTCAACCTTCTATAGAAAGAGAAACATTTACGACGATGGAAGAGCAGTTGGTTCAGGAAGAGGCCACTTCTAATTTAAAAGACGGCGAACAATTTTCAGAAGATAAGAATTCAGATAAAGAGAAGTCCTTACATCAAAAAACAATATCTGGACAGACTAATTCTAATTTACCTAAAGAAAATACTTCAAACAAAATAAATGAGATTGGAGGGGCGGTGACTGCTTTAGACATTATTACTGAAACAAATGCTCAACGTGCCAAGTTCGGTCTTTTTCCGCTTTCTTTTAATGCAAAATTAACTTCCGCTGCTCAGGCAAAAGTTGATGATATGATTTTGCATAAATACTTTGGACATAAGTCACCAGAAGGGAAGGGTCCAGAAGATCTGGCTAATAATGCAGGTTATGAGCACATTGCAATAGCAGAAAATCTTGCGCTAGGTAATTATGAAAGTAGTGCTGAAATAGCTGAAGGTTGGATGAATTCACCTGGTCATCGTAAAAATATAGTTAGTACTTCATTTACTGATATAGGAGTAGCTGTAGGGCAAGGTATGTTTGAAGGAGGACGTGTTTGGTTTATAGCGCAAGAGTTTGGGCGACCTGCATCTGATTGTGTATTACCCAATAAGGATTTAGAAAAACGCATAGAAGAAACCCAAAAAGCACTTAAAGAAACAAAAAGAATTCTTGAAGAGGCATTTAGTGAGATAGAGAAAACAAAACAAAAATATGGACCCTCTTATATTGAAAAAATTGATTCATACAATAGCTTGGTCAATACATATAACTTACTAAACGCTGAAGTTAAAGATCTTATAGAGAAATATAACTATCAAGTTAAATCTTATAATCTGTGTGCGCGATAATATTGACTTAAATTTTAGTATAAAATTTTTTATACAAATGGTTTCTGTTATACTGTGGAGTGATGAAAAAGTTTTATATAACCACGCCAATATACTATGTCAATGACAAACCGCATGTAGGTCATGCGTATACTACGCTTGTTGCTGATGTTTTTGCTCGCTATTACAGAAACACTCTCGGAGGAGAGAATGTTTTTTTTCTTACTGGAACAGACGAACACGGCCAAAAGATAGCTGAAGCAGCAGTTACTGCTGGAAAAAGTCCTCAGGAATTTACTGATGAAGTAGCCGGGCAGTTTCAGAAGGCATGGGAATTACTTAATATATCGCATGATCATTTTTTTAGAACCACTGACAAACGTCACATAAACCTTGTTCAGGAGATTCTTCAGTCGCTGTATGACAATGGATACATTTATAAAGGCGCGTATAAAGGGCTTTATTGTGTAGGTTGTGAGCGTTATATCCTTCCAGATGAAGCAGACGAAAATCGATGCCCTCTGCATCCAAATAAAACTCTTGATGAACGAGAGGAGGAAAACTATTTTCTCAAGCTTTCAGAGTTGGCTCCAGAAGTACTGCGTATGCTTGAAGAAGACAGGTATCGAGTGTTGCCAGTAGAAAAGAAGAACGAAATTCTTGCAAAGGTTCGAGCTGGGGTTAAGGATATTTCTATCTCACGAACTGGTGTGCCGTGGGGAATTCCTTTGCCTTGGGATCAAGAACACACTGTATATGTATGGATTGATGCTCTTTTTAATTACTATACGGCCACAAAGTTTTTGTCTGGACGGGAACATTTTTGGCCAGCTGATGTTCATCTTCTAGCAAAAGATATTTTATGGTTTCATGCATTTATATGGGAGGCTCTGTTACACGCTGTGGGGCTTGAACTTCCAAAAATTGTTTTTGCTCACGGGTTTTTTACAGTAGATGGTCAAAAAATGAGCAAATCTATTGGAAATGTTATTGACCCAGCGATGCTTGTGGAGCGGTACGGAGTGGACGGCGCTCGTTATTTGTTGGTATCTGCGTTTCCATTTGGAAATGACGGCGACATTTCGTTGGCTCGTTTTGATGAAAAGTATAACGCTGATTTGGCAAATGGGATCGGCAATCTAGCATCTAGAGTGGCGAAACTTTGTGAGAAAGTTGGACTCGGAGGGTTTTCTATGTCTGATGCAGAGGAAGTTGATGGTCGAATTGCAGAGGCGTTTGCTCGGGTTTCTCCTGATGAAGCACTTTCTTATATATGGGAACGAGTGACTGAGCTAGACAAACGTATAAATGAAGACGCGCCGTGGAAATTAGAAGGGAAGTCACTTTCGGAGGTTTTGCGCATGTATGTGTGTCGCTTGATAGGCATAGCCAGGGATTGTTCTCCGTTTATGCCACTGTCATCACAACGTCTCATAGATGTGTTTACGGCAGATGCAATTACAAAACCAGATGGACTGTTTGCTAGACTTGAGAAAAAAACTCAGTAGAGTTTTTCGTAACGTATAAGCTAAAATATTGAATATAGCGGATTACTCTGAGTAAATCCGCTCAAATTTTATTGGTCGGAGCTAATTAGAAAACTGGAACCTTGCTATGTTATACTGAGTTCATATGTTAGGCACATTACAGGTTGTAGATGTTTTCTTTATTGTAATTGGCGTATCCGTTGTAGTTGCTACAATTATCGGGGCTCTTATCGGATGGCATGTGTTTGGTATTGCACGAGATGCTCATAAAGTTGTTAGTGCGGTGCGGGAAGAAGGGGAGCGAGTTATTCACGGAGCTGGAGCAGTAGTAGAAGAGATTATGGAAGAAAAAGCCACGGAAATTCGAGATACTTTTTTAAAAAAGAAGCCGGTTAGGCGCAAATCTTCAAAAAGACTTGAAAGAGGGTAATAGGTAGAATTCAATCGTAAACTAGAGTAACAAAAGATCATTCTGTATGACTGAAATATTAAATCAAATTCAAGGACTGTTGCAGTCCCTATGTTTAAGTTTTGATTCTTATGTTTGGATGGGGCAAATTATTACAGCAGTGCTTTTTATAATAGGATTTGTGATCCTTGTTAAAGGAGCGGTTTTTCTAACAGATGGGGCTTCTTCTATTGCCCGTCTCTTTTCTGTATCAGAGTGGATTATAGGGGTGGTTATTATAGGCTTAGGAACTTCTTTACCTGAGCTTGCAGTAACTTTAACCTCTGCAATAAAAGGCACCGATACAGGGGTTGGGACTATAGTGGGAAGTAATACTTTTAACACTCTATTTATTCTTGGAATTGTAGCGTTAATTTCTCCTATAGTTATAAGTAAATCTAAAATATTTAAAGATTTAATAATAAATATAGGAGCTGTGCTAGTGATAATGGCGTTTGCGTTCTTTCCAATTTTCGGTCCCTCAACTTTTTACGGATTTTCTTCTCTTGAAGGTTCAATAATTTTTATTTTATTTGTTACATGGTTAATATATCTGATTAGTCGCATGAAAGGAGGGGAAGAGGAGTCGGAGCATAAAAAGTATTCTATTTATACTTCCATCCTAATGATGGTCGGAGGTTTTGTAGGAGTTTTTTTGGGATCAAAATGGGTAGTAGATGGTGCCACTTCAATAGCCCAAGCTTTTGGAATTTCTGAGGCTCTTATTGGAGTGGCCATAATAGGAATAGGTACTTCTTTACCAGAAGTGGCGGTTTCTGTTACGTCTGCATTGAAAGGTAATACAGAATTAGCGATAGGCAACGTAGTAGGTTCAAATATATTTAATTTTATAGGAATATTGGGAATTGCTTCTCTATTTAACCCAATGGTTTTTCCAACTGAATTACGTTTAGATATTTTTATAACACTATTTTCTTCAATTCTTTTATTAATTTTGTTATATAAAAGAGATCATTTTAGATTGGGTAGAATAGAAGGGATTATTCTCCTGTTTTTTTATGTAATCTATTTTAGTTTTTTGGTAGTTAGGGCTTTGTAGATTATTGTTTG
>JAPXOG010000017.1:0-15042 GCA_033811555.1 Minisyncoccota bacterium | reverse complement strand
AGTTAGCACTTTCTCTATTTTCTCTGAGTCTTCAATTTTGGTAAATTCTTCCATTTTTAATCGTAAATATAAAATTGAAAATCTAAATCAATTATTCGGTTTCGTTTTCAAATTTACATATACAATTAAATATTACAACTACCAAATTCTTTTACTACGAATCCAAATTTTGACAGAAACTATTATTTTAGTTGATCCATTATATCTGAAACAATGCTGTTTCTATCAAATTTTTCGTCTATCCAATCAGAGTATTTGATTCTGAAAAATTTCCAACCTGAAGCTTCTAAAACTCGTTGTCGCTCCTCATCACTTTCAATATATATTCCATAAGCTTCATCTATTTCATCTTTAAAATGGCACGGGCCATCGCACTCTACGGCTATGCGTTTTCCAGTGTTAATATTGCTGATAACAAAATCTATCTTAAAGCCACATGACTCAACTTGATTCTGTATTTTATAGCCGCGATTTAATTTTACACGCAAAAGATTATAGAATTCTTCCTCAAAGTATGAATCAAAAGGTTTGAGCTCTGTAGAATAAAATGTTACTTCTCCTTTCTCAAGTGCATATTCAAGGTATTTTTTAATCCATATCTTTTCTGGAAATTCATGCAGAGACAAGCTTACGAAACAATGCACTTGCAATCTAGCACGCGAAAAAGCCACATTCACTCGTCCTCTGTTAATATATGCGCCTATATTGCCTCCTTCGCCGGTAAGTGGTACATATTTATTCTTTTGTCCTAACTCCCTGATTACAAAAGAATAAATAACTATATCTTTTTCATCGCCTTGTATACCTTCTATAATGCTAACTTTATAGTTATCTTTTTCTTCTTCAAAACCCTCTGATTCAAAAAGGGTTCGTATATAGCTAGCCTGAAGGTTAAAAAACGATAAAATGCCTATAGATTTATCGCGATAGCGTTCGTCTGATCTTAGTTCTTTAAACAATTCTAAAATAGAATTGGCTTCTGCTACATTCACTTGATCCGAGAACTCATTCTTCCAATCAGATTTTACCTCATGTACAAGCATTATTCGGTTAGTATCTTTATATGTTAAATAATTGTTATTGACAGGAATCAACTCTTTACCATTTGGGGTATAGAAGTAATTATTGCAAAAACCTATTAGTTCTGACGGAGATCGATAATGATAACGTAAAGGCCTATCCATAAATCCTCGCTGATAAGCTATATCCAAAACAGATTGAGCGGCTGAGTCAGTTGCTTTAATCTGTCGCTCCACTGGAATTTTGTAGCGCCTTGCCAATTCATCAAAAATACGGTTTGATTTAAATTTTACTGTACTGTCTCTCATTTGCTCGCTATCACCCACGAAAAGAACTCGATTTGTTCGGAACATTACTGGCAACGTGTAGGCAACATTACATTGTGATGCTTCGTCCAAAATAACATAGTCAAAAATTCCAGCTTCCAGAGGGATAATACGACTAGCATCATCAAGTTCCATTATCCAAACAGGAATGAGATCTAAAATCGTGTTGAAGTTATCGCTGTCCTTGCGAAGATTGTCAAAAGTTTTAAATGCTTTTTTTGATTTTCCAAAAGCTGAAGCCAATTTTCTCACTATTTGTTTTACAGTGATTCCTTGCTTC
Organism: Minisyncoccota bacterium; assembly: GCA_033811555.1. Lineage (GTDB taxonomy): Bacteria > Patescibacteriota > Minisyncoccia > Phycocordibacterales > EsbW-18 > EsbW-18. Next base: position 13,416 of record JAPXOG010000017.1, on the reverse strand, counting down.
CATTTGTCAATAATTCTACTATTAACTATATTTTGAATATACAAAACTATACGATTTATTCTCTCTTGTTCTGTTTTTTTTAAATCAGACCCTATTTTATTTATATTTTCTGCTTTTGAGTTTTTTTCAACTCCGATTTTATTTCTTGAACTCGCAAAATTTTACTTTTTACTTTATCCAACTCGTCTACTTGAACCGCTTCAATCTTATTATCTATTTGATCAAATTCTTCATCAGAAACTCCACAAGTGCTTAGTTTTTTACGCAACTTTTCTTTTGCTGCTTCTAAACTCTGAATATTTTCGTAATAGTAGCAATAATTGAAAAGAGAATTTAAACGATTAGTAGCCTCGCTACGTGAAATGTCGCTAGTCAAAACACCGTCGATATAATCTATAATCTCTCTTGGAAGCTTATCTCTTACTTCTAACAAACGAAAATTACGATTAAGATTATTTAATTTTCTTAATAAATTAGAATGTCGATCATAACCTGTTTTAGAAACATCTTCTCGTAATTTACCTATTTCTTCGGACAATTTTTTCCCATTGAGATCTATAGAAATAAAAAGTTCATCAAACTTTTTTTTATCGTCATTTTGTTCATATTTTTTGATGACTTTTCTTAAAGACTCTACATACGATCTAGTTTCCTTAATTTCCTTCCATTCTGCAGATGAAAAACTTTTTTCGAAACAACCAAAATCAGTTATATCTATATCATAATCTTTCAAAGATATTAGTTCTTGATGAAGTTGGTAATAATTTCGTTGTGAGTCAATAATCGTATTAAGTTTATTTCGATATTTTTCTTTTTTCATTACTGTCTGCTCTATTGAATAAGATTCAGAATTAACTCCTCTATATTCAACTAAATTCTTTCTTGTATTAAATCTATAGCCTAACTTTTCAATATGAGCACCCAAAGCACTTAATTGTGGAGCTATACCATCTGCTTCATCTTCTTCGCCTATTTGAGCCGATTGAGGATTAGGTAAATATCCATAGAGATATTTTACGCCTAGTTTTTTCAACTTATCTTTTACAACTTTCAACGCCTGTGCTTTTTGGCTTACAAAAAGTACTTTTTTCCTGTTAGCAGCAAGATGACAAAGTATGTTTGAAATTGTTTCAGATTTTCCAGTTCCAGGGGGACCTTGAATTATCGCCGCCTTATTTCCAAGTATTGAGAGAGTAGAAAGTTGATACTTATCATAAAGAAATGGAAAATAAAGTTGCTTCTCATTCGGTATTTCGCTTTCTATATTTAATCCTTCATCATCAGTCCAACTAGTCAAAGCGGTTTTTACCAATTCCTTTTCTGGTAGCTGCGCTAGCTTAGCTAAATCCTCAGCAAGAAAATAGTTCGCCTTAGGTCCTAAAGATACTTTAATTTCTTCAATCAAGAAAGAATCCTCGCCAAAATTTGCCTCCTTGAGTCTTAATTGAGCTTTAATTTTATGCCAAATCTCTTTAAAAGTTTCAAAATCGATTATCGGTAAAGATAGGCGCCCTTCAATTTCGTATTTACCAATTTCTTCCAAAAGCTGATAATACAGATCCTGACCTAGAACTGGTTCTAATGTTGCGATATTTACTTGAACCTCTGAATCAACTGAATAAATGTAATACTTACCCACCCCGCCCTTACTGATTTCCTTTTCAATTCTTATGGGCAAAGAAAATAATGGATGACGATTAATTTTAGTTTTAACTAACGAGGATTCTTCTATTTCTCCCGTATTATCTACTTCTATAGAGCCGCTATTAGGATCAATAGGAATTTCTATTTCAAAATAGCCAAAATTGAAAACTACCTGTTTAGTGTAATGATCATTTCGATATTTATTGTATATTTCTTCAATTTTGTTAGCTAGATCTTTTTCCTTTTCATATTGCTCTTTTTTTTCTTTAGGTACCTGTTTTGGATCATAGGAATAAAAAGTTTCTAAGTTAATTAATTCGCTAATACTTCCATCTGTATCTCCATTAAGCAAACCAAGAAGACTGAAATGTTCACTTGGCAGATTAACTGAATATTTTTGTTGAGCTGCAGCGGTACGTTCTCGCGTTAGCTTCACATAACTGAGACAATATTTTATGAAATTAGATAGATTTTGTTCCATTTCTATTACATTTATTTTCTTATTTTTACACCAAAAACTTCTATAAGTTTCTTTTTAAGATAAAAAAATCTTTTTGATATTTTATCAAATTTAACTAAAATATACATATTGTGTTGTTTAACTTTTACATAGTGAAAAATGCTAAAGAAATCTATTAAATCCGCCGTACGCTAAAAATGTAAAAACAGAAAAAAATAGCTAACACGCAAAAACTGGGCTAGATATTGATGATTGGTTGCGGAGGCGGAGAGATTCGAACTCTCGGTGCCTTGCGGCACGCCGCCTTTCCAAGACGGTGCACTAGACCACTATGCGACGCCTCCAAACAAACTCTTTATAGCACATATGAAGTGCTTATAAAACTCTTATTTTTTGGAAATTCTTTTTTGATATGCGTTCCATCCGAAATAACAAAACAGAGCCAAAAGCACTAAACTTGAGTAAAAAAGGATTTGTGAATATATGCCATCTACTCTAGGAAGTACGATTTCACTAGCAAAATAAATACCCAACAACCCAATCGCAACATCTATAAGTCTATTCTCAGCCACTTCGTTTACGTTACTAAAAATTTCTATTATTTCCCACAAAATCATAGCTAACGCTGAAACTATAAATAACAGCATCGAAGGAAGCTCTAGAAAAAAATTTCCAAACCCAATACTTGTACCGGTTAAAAAGTGTACTATCATCCAAGAATCCCAAATACGCCCCTCTTTCCAAGATAAAGATAATAAAGGAATGCTCATAATACTTTTATCCTAAGAATTGTGATCCTTTCGTTCACTATGACGTGCAACCATATTTTTTCCAAGATCTAACTTTGCTTCGTACATAGCCAAATCAGCTGCGCGAATAAGATCTTCTAAAGTTTTTGCATTTGTTGTTTTAAGCGATGCTACACCGAAACTTGCTGTAAGAGGAACTTCATTATTAACAAAAATATTTTCCTGCAACTCCTTCCTTAATTGTTCAGCTTTCTCATAAGCGCCATGTTCAGAAGTTCCTAATAAACCGATTATAAATTCTTCTCCACCATATCTGCCTATTGCATCTATCTCTCGTACTCTACTTTCCAAAAATTTTGCACATTCTTTTAATATTTTATCACCTTCTTCATGCCCGAATTGATCGTTAATTTTTTTAAAATCATCAAGATCTATAAAAATAACTGAAAAATCAGAAATTATAAGACCACGTCTTTTTTCAGAGTTCTCATTAGCAAAAAGTGCTTCCTTAAAAAAATTTCCAAACACCTCGTTCACTCCACGACGATTAAGTACTCCAGTTAACTCATCGCGATACATAAGACGCCTAAGCTCTTTAAGTTCCTCTCGCAGAGCCGTTATAGTTTCTGCTTCCCCCGAATCATCCAAAACTATTTCTAGATCTAACAATAACCTACGAAATCTAACCTCATCATCAAGAGTATACTCATCTGCCAAAATAAGACCTCGCACACTTTTAACCATGCGAGAAAGTATTTTTAAATTCATAGACATGTCTGATTTCATATATGTTATTTTTCTATTCCACGTAATGCAGCAATACGATCTTCTATTGGCGGATGTGTCATAAATAATCTTGAAAACCAACCAGTAGTATTTTTAGAAATACCACCAAGAGGACTTGAAATAAATAGATGCGCTGTTGCTCTGTGTGTGATTCTCATTGTTGAAGTATAAGACGATATTTTTTCAAGAGCTGAAGCCAATCCTTCTGGATATCTAGTAAGTAGTGCCCCTGTTGCGTCAGCTACAAATTCTCGTTTACGCGAAATTGCAAGCTGAATAATAACCCCCGCTATAGGCGATAGTATCGCAAGAACAATACCGACCATAAGAAATATCACATTTCCTCGATCGTTATCCCTACCACGAAAACGCATAGAACGAAGGAAAAAGTCCGACAGTAAACTGAGAAATCCTACCAGCACAACTACTGCTGTAGAAAGTAAAATATCGTAATTTTTTATATGCGCAAGCTCATGCGCCACAACGCCTTCTAGCTCAACCCGTGACAAACTCTCTAAAAGCCCGCTCGTAACGGCTATAGAAGCATGCTTTGGATTGCGACCTGTTGCAAACGCATTCGGAGCTGGATCATTTATTACATAAACCTTAGGCATGGGAATTCCCGCTGTGATACATAAATTTTCCGTTACGGTATACAAATCAAAATATTCCTCTCTAGACACACTCTTGGCTCCCGAAACTGCTAGAGCGATTGTGTCTGAATACCAATAACTTGTCACATTCATAAGCAAAGATAACAACACTGCCCCGTACAAAATTGCTGATGACTGGTACGCCTGAGCAAACACCCACCCGACAAAAATAACTACAACAAAAAAAATACCCATCAATCCCCAAGTTTTTGTAATATTTGAATCCTTTAAAGAATACAGAGAAGACATAGAAATTTATAATTATATTGAAGCTTAAAAACTTTTCTGAATTTTAAGTTTCAATTTTTTATATTGACTGATTTTATTTCATCAATTCTTCCATTTGCGCAACCATTTCCCTATTGTTTAAATCAATTTCTTTAACTACCGTATAAGCTCGCCACGTAACTGTCCCCATAACTACAACACTAATAAAGACAAGATACCATACCGGGCTAAAGTTCCGGCTATAATGTGTATACGAGCTTCGCATGAACTTTTAAAACTTGACTTTTACTGGCTCTCGCTCGCCTTCTTCAATGTCAAAAAATTCCCGTTTACCGAAACGAAAGCCTCGAGCAATTAAGTTGCTCGGAAACGAATCAACGGCAATATTAAGATCACGCACATTTCCGTTGTAAAAGCGACGTGCAGCCTGAATTTTATTTTCTGTATCAGAAAGTTCTCGTTGTAACTCTAGAAAATTCTGGTTTGCTTTAAGATCTGGATATGCTTCGGCTATTGCAAACAATGATTTTAAGGCTCCAGTGAGCATATTTTCTGCTTGAGCATGATTCTCAATACCCTGAGCTCCCATTGCATTAGCACGCGCCTTAGTAACATTTTCAAAAGCCTCCCGCTCATGTGTTGCGTAACCTCTGACGGTTTCAACTAAATTAGGAATGAGATCGTAACGACGCTTTAGTTGAACGTCTATGTCAGACCAAGCTTCGTCTGTGCGATTATTAAGTTTAATAAATCGGTTATATATAATAATCGCCCATACAATAACCGCTACGACAATAAGTAAAATAATTGTTTGAAACGACATATAAACTAATTACTGCCATTAAATATACACTGTAAGTATATCACAAAAATACCGCTATACGTGAGGACCATCTCCATGCATAAAAAGCACAAAGCAGCCCAATTTTAGATTTGGGCTGCTTTGTATCTTAATTTTTTAGTAATCCATTCCGCTATTATTGATCGCTGGAGATTGTTCTTGTTTTGGTTCCTCTGCTATTGCCACTTCTGTTGTAATAAGCAACGATGCAGCTGAAATAGCATTTTGAAGTGCCGCACGCGTTACCTTAACAGGATCTACTATTCCTTCCTCTAGCATATCTTCCACTATTTTATCGTCTGCAGCGTTATAACCAGAATTTTTCCCACTATTTTTTACTCGGTCAACTATTACTAAACCATCGTCTTTCCCTGCATTAATTGCTATATATTGCAAAGGTGCGTGCAATGCATGCACAACTATTCCATACCCAACTGACTCAGCATCCGTTCCTGTTCTTTTACCTTCGAGTTTTTTCGCAACTTTCACTAGAGCACTTCCTCCACCGGGAACAATTCCTTCTTCAACTGCAGCTTTTGTTGCGTTTACTGCATCCTCTATTTTATGCTTTAGATACTTCATCTCAGTTTCTGTAGCTGCACCTACTCGAATAACTGCAACACCCCCCGTAAGTTTACCGATGCGCTCCTGTAGTTTCTCGCGATCATATTTTGAATCAGAGCTTTCAAGTTGAGTGCGTAACTGAGCTACTCGAGCATCAATATCTGATTTCTTACCTTTACCTCCAACAATAACTGTAGAATCCTTAGTAGAAACAACTCGTCGTGCACGTCCCAGCATAGAAATAGTTGCATTTTCCAGTTTTGTGCCTGTCTCTTCCGAGATTACTTTTGCTCCAACAGTCACAGCAATATCTGACAACATTTCTTTCTTGCGATCTCCAAAACCAGGTGCCTTCACAGCAAGCACGTTGAACCCACCGCGAAGCTTGTTGACGACAAACGTCGCAAGAGCTTCTCCATCAACATCTTCTGCTATGATAACAAGATCTTTAGAGCCAGATGCCGCAAGACTCTCAAGGAAAGGCAGGATTTCTTTTACAGTAGAAATCTTCTTATCTGTAACAAGCACATGAACATCTCTGTATTCCGCCTCCATTCTCTCTGGGTTTGTAACTAGATACGCGGAAATATATCCTTTATCAAATTCAAGTCCCTCAACAATCTCTGATTCAATACCCAGAGTCTGAGATTCTTCAACTGTTACAACTCCATCTTTCCCAACTTTTTCAATTGTTTCTGCGATAATCGTACCTAGTTCTTCAGATTCTGATGAAATAGTCGCTACCTGTCGCACCTCTTCTTTTCCTTTTATCGGTTTGGAGATTGAACGAAGTCCTTCAACTACATCTTGTCCCGCCAACTCCATGCCTCTGCGCAACGACATCGCATTAACTCCCAACGTTGTGTGTCGAAGACCTTCGGTTACTAGAGCCTGCGCTAGAATTATTGCAGTAGTTGTACCATCACCTGCTGTATCGTTTGTTTTTGATGCTACTTCCTTTACGATTTCAGCACCCATATTCTCAAACTTATCCGCTAGTTCAATGTCTTTAGCTATAGAAACTCCATCATTTGTAATTGTCGGAGCGCCATAACTTTTTTCAAGTACTGCGTTGCGACCACGGGGACCTATAGTAACCCTTACTGCATTACTAACCTTATCAATCCCCCGTTTCAATGCTTCTCGCGCTTCCGTGTTAAAGAGAATTTTTTTGCTTGACATAATATGTGAATCAAAAACAGAATAAAGAATTACAAAACACAAACTTCCTATGAAAAATTAAAATCTTAGATTTCAAGTTAGATTTTGATTTCGTAATTCAAAATTCGTGTTTATTTTATAACTGCTAAAACTGAATCTTCTTTAAGAATGTAATATTCTGCACCATCGATTTTAATCTCATCATATCCGTACTTTGAGAATACTACGATGTCTCCGACCTTTACCCTGACAGGAACAAGTTTCCCGTCTTCATATCGACCTGGACCAACGGCCACAACTTTCCCCTGCTCTGGTCGTTCGCGGTCTATTGTTTCAGGAATGATAATTCCCGAAGCTCGCTTTACTGACATTTCATCGGCTGACAACGGTTGCAACACAACCCGATCTCCCAGCGGTTGAATGCCAGTCTTCTTTGCTGTTTTTTTCTTCATACCCAAAATAGTACGTTTAACGTCTTATAATGCGGGTGCATTATACAAAAAAAATAGTACTTGACGCAAGAGTTTTTAGTATTTTAGATTAAATATATACATTAATTCTATCGTGTTTTTTAAATATTTCTTTTATCCTAAAATCTTCAAACTGTTACCTCTATAATTCGTATTGTGAGACCACATAAAACACATATCATCTACTACAAGAATAAAAATAACCCATACTCCAATAACTCTTCTTAATTGAACTCCAATCTAACTTGTGCTATACTTCCTTCTGTCTATGGTCGCATATATTCCGTTCATACAAATCGGACTAGCCGTAATACTTATTGTACTCGTATTACTCCAACAATCTGATGCTGGTATGGGAGCTGCCTTCGGTGGTGATGACGGCGGTGTTCAGCGTACACGACGCGGAATCGAAAAGATTGTATTTTACACGACCATAACAGTCGCTATACTCTTCATTATTTCTGCCATTGTAGCCCTAATTCTTTAATTCTTTTCGTTTATTACGCGAACATTTTTATGTGCTGCCAGCACAACAAGTTTTGGGAATATCTACGTTCCATATATAAGTCTCTCTCATTTATTGAACGCTCTTTTGTAATAACTATAACCTCTATAGTTGTAGCAAGTGCTCTGGGTATACTTTATATTGCACATAAAGATTCAACTGTAATAGTTCCAGCAGACGGAGGAACGCTTGTTGAAGGTATAGTAGGCACCCCTCGATTTATAAATCCCCTACTTGCACAAACTGACGCTGATCGCGACTTAACTGTACTTGTATATGCGGGACTTATGCGCGCTCTTCCAGAAGGAGGCTTAATCCCAGACATTGCTGAAACTTACGAGGTTTCCGAAGATGAGACAGTATATACTTTTATACTTAAAAAGAATATCTTTTTCCACGACAACACACCTATTACCGCCGATGATGTTGTTTTCACAGTGCAAAGTGCACAAGATCCACGAATCGGAAGTACAAAAGCCGCTGCATGGGAAGGAGTATTGGTTTCTGCTACTGATGAACATACTGTTGTATTTACGCTTCCGCGCCCTTATGCTGGATTTCTAAGCAACACCACACTCGGCATCCTTCCACGGCACATTTGGAGTAACATCACAGCAGAAGATTTCATGGGTTCCTCGCAAAATGAACATCCCATCGGTTCAGGACCTTTCATGATTACAAAAATAAAAGAACGCTCTGGAAAAACCTCAGAATATATTTTAAAACCATTTGAACGCTATTCTCTTGGGAAACCTCATATTTCAAAAATATCTATACGTATCTTTGGAAACGAAAAAGAGCTTATATCTGCGTTTTCAAATGGAGATATTGACTCTTTCCGAATGTCTGACCCTGTGTCTTTTTCTTCCTCTTCGGCAGAAACTGAAGACATAAGGCGATATCCTCTTCCTCGTACTTTCGGATTATTCTTGAACTACAATAAAAATCCTATTTTTACAGACACTGCAGTACGTAAAGCATTGTCTCTTGCTATATCTCGCTCAGAAATCGTTAACACAGTATTGGGTGGCTTTGGTACCCCTATCTTTACTCCTCTACCCCCACACATCTACGAAAAAGCAAGTGATAACAATTCTTCAAACAAAGAAGTGCATAGCCTGTTAAAAAGTGCGGGATGGAATAGAGATGCTGAAACAGGTTTGTATATGAAAGGAGAACAATCACTTTCATTCTCTATAAAAACCGTTAATAGCCCTGAAATGAAACTTACAGCTGAGCTTCTTCAAAAACAATTCGGAGAAGCAGGATTTGCTGTATCCGTAGAACTCTTTGACTTGGCCCAACTTAACCAAACAGTTATTCGGACACGTGATTATGAAGCCCTTCTTTTTGGACAAGTGCTCTCTCGCGACGGAGACTTATACCCTTTTTGGCATTCAAGCCAGAGAAATGATCCGGGTCTTAACGTTGCCCTATATACAAACGTACAAGTTGATGCTATACTTGAAAAACTGCGAACCACATCTACTTACGACGAACGAATCCGTCTCTATGAGTCGTTTTTGGACGAGTGGCAATCAGATGCTCCAGCAGTGTTCCTGTACGTACCCGACCTTGTGTATGTACTTCCCGAACACATAAAAGGAGTACACGAAGGGCCTATCCAAGAACCCAGTGGCAGATTCTTAGATGCATATCGTTGGTATATGTACACGCAAAGAATTTTTACTTTTTTGCTTAATTAGATTTCAAATATATTATTCATTCTGTGAAATAGGTTCTATTATATGGAACGACAAGAAAGACGCGGACGACCGCGAAACCGCATCCGTGTGATGCGAGCACCAATAAAGACGGGAACGTCTAATAAGGTTAGCCAGAACAAAAATAGTGTTATACAAAACGCACCCAGAAGACGGCGTGTATTTTCCACAATTACAGCTTTTCCCAGGAAAAATACAACTACACTAACGAAGAGAAAATTGATTGGATCTTCTCCTTCAGCACTTGCACCAGCAGTATCTAGACGCGAAAGTGGGACGCAGACACGAATGCGTCGTCCAGACAAAACGCACATACAAAAAACTTCTCCTTCATTAGGGAATAAAAGCACGCATATTCCACCTCCTGAGCCTGGCGTTCTACGTATCATCCCTCTAGGAGGAACAGAGGAGATCGGAAAAAATATGACACTTATTGAATACGGTGATGAAATTATCGTCGTTGATGCTGGTTTTCAGTTTTCAGAAGCAGAAACCCCTGGAATTGACTACATACTTCCCGATGTCACATATCTAAAAGAACGAAAAGAACGTGTTAAGGCGTTGTTAATAACACATGGGCACTATGACCACATCGGAGCTATTCCATATATTATTGAAGATATCGGAAATCCTCCAATTTACTCAAGAGAATTCGGTTCGATGATTATACAAAAACGCCAACTTGAATTTCCTGATGTTGCACCTATTGATGTAAAAACTGTACGAGGAACAGAAACTATACGCCTCGGAGAACATTTCTCTGTAAGTTTTTTCCCTATTTCTCATGCCATCCCTGACTCAATGGGTTTGCTTATTGAAACACCTATCGGCACTATTGCGTTTGTTGAAGACATACGTGTTGACCATATCGACGGCAAACCCACGGAAAAAGAAAAGGAGCATTGGAAAATGTTCGCCGATAAAAAAATTCTTCTCTTCACACTTGACTCAACTTCCGTTCACAAACCTGGATTCTCGCTTCCAGAGTCAAAGGCTATAGACACTATTGAAACAATTCTCAAAGATGTCCCCGGCCGGCTTATTATTGGTACTTTTGCTTCGCAAGTTGAACGCGTAATTCAGTTCATAAAACTTGCGCAAAAATACAACAAAGTTGTCGCTATTGATGGACGATCAATGAAAAGTAACGTGGAAATAGTCAAACAGCTTGGCTTGGTTAAATTTGATAATATCATTCCTGTTGAGGAAATGGAGGACTACCCTCAGAATCGCGTCATCGTATTAGCAACAGGAGCGCAGGGCGAGGAATACTCAGTGTTTGATCGAATCGCGAACAAAACTCACAAATACATAACCCTATCCCGCACAGATACTGTAGTATTTTCATCATCCGCAATCCCTGGTAATGAGCGCGCCATCACTAAACTAAAAGACAACCTGTACCGACAAGAAGCACACATCATCACCTACCACGACTCTTCTGTTCATGCTTCCGGTCACGGTAGTCGCGACGAACTCGGATGGATACACCAACAACTCAACTACAAATACTTCATGCCACTTCACGGTCACCATTTCATGCTACGGATTCACGCAGAACTCGCCGAACAACTCGGTACTCCAAAAGAAAACATCGTCATACCAGATAACGGATCAATTATCGAAATATCTGAAGGAGGTGAAAAGATTTCAGTCCGAAAAGAACGCGCGCCTTCAGGTTCTGTTATGGTTGACGGATTCTCAGTCGGCGAACAGCAACACGTTGTTGTCCGCGATCGTCAAACGCTTTCCGAGGATGGCATTTTCGTTATTGTGGTATCTATCAATCCAAGAACAGGAAAATTGAGAAAATCCCCCGACATCATTTCACGTGGGTTTGTGTATCTCAAAGAACAACAGGAGCTCATAGCAAAAACACGAGGACTCGTTACTAAAACCGTTGAGCAAACAGCTCGTGGTATGCGCCCAATTAACTTTGATATAGTTAAAACTGCCGTCACAGATGAAGTCCGCAAAATTCTGTTCCAAAAAACCGGTAAATCCCCTATTGTTATCCCAGTAATAATAGGAGTCTAGAGTATAAACAAAAATTCCTAAAGTTACGATATACTAATTCCACTCGTATTAACGTGCCCGCGCGCAACATGCAACGAACCTCGCTTCTTTTTAACACTTACATATTTGCTTTTCTATTTTCGCTACACTCGGGTCTTTTTTTGTATATCAACAGTAGTATCCTGGAGCAATTTCTCTCGACTCAACACGTGGGTACACTTTTTTCTCTAGCAGCGATTGTCAGCATACCGATTTTAATCTACCTTCCCAAGGCGTTACACAAAACTGGAAATATACGTGTTACACTTATCGCGCTTATACTAGAAGGAATCGCACTATTTGGCCTGACGTTCAGCACCTCACTTCTCATAGTCGCACTTGCGTTTATTGCACATTATATTCTTATACGCGTACTGTTTTTAAACACTGATATTATTCTTGAAACTCTCTCTCTTGACTCAGCTACCGGAAGAATCCGTGGCGTTTTTCTGACAGCAGTAAATGTAGGACTCGTGCTTTCTCCGATAATCTCCGGATTTTTACTGCGCGAAAGTAATGCATATACTCGTATATTTTTCGCATCCATTGCAGCATTAATTCCGACTATTATTTTCCTTTTGATGTCTCTCAGACATTTCAAAGATTCTCCACAAACCCACACATCACTGCTCCCTGCTCTTTGTTCATTTTGGAAACGCCCAGCTCTCCGTAACATTTTCTTTGCCAATTTTCTTCTAAGAATGTTTTACGCCGTCATGGTGGTATATATGGGTATTTATCTACACACAACAGTAGGCATGCCGTGGAGCGACATCGGTATAGTATTCACCATCATGCTCGTTCCCTTCGCGCTTTTTAGTTACCCTCTTGGACGACTTGCCGATCTATATTGGGGAGAAAAAGAAATGCTTATAGGTGGATTCATTTTTACTGGAATTACAACGTTTTCCATTGCGTGGATAGGTACTACTAATATTTTAGTTTGGGCTTCTATTCTACTTGCAACCCGCATCGGAGCAGCTACGATTGAGATAATGACTGAATCTTACTTCTTTAAACAAATAGGTAAAGAGGATGTAGCAATTGTAAGTCTGTACCGAATAGTAGAACCGGTTGGATATGTTGTTGCGCCTTTGTTGTTTTCTATTTCACTTATGTTCATCGACGTTCGCTTTGTATTTGTGGTTCTTGGCATTCTCATGCTGGTGGGTATACTACCCGTAAGTGTACTGCGCGACACGAAATAATTCTTGGCAATCCCGCTCTATATATTTTATGATACACTTTCTGTCATCATCTATTAGCATGTAACCAATAACATTGTATGTCGCAAACAAAAATCGTATCGGTGTATTCAACACCAACTTGTCACTTCTGCCACTTAGCAAAGGAATTTTTTGTAGAAAACAACATAACATTCACAGATTATAACGTCGCCGAAGATGTTGATAAACGTTCAGAGATGGTTGAAAAAACAAACCAACTAGGCGTCCCCGTCATTTCTATAGTTGATCAATCCGTTCCAAAGGAACAAACTGGACACGAAGAAATTGTAATTGGCTTTGACGAAGGTCGTTTACTGTCTCTTATACACATCTGACGCTGCCGACGACTG
>JAPXOG010000016.1:0-16177 GCA_033811555.1 Minisyncoccota bacterium | reverse complement strand
CTGCAGAACACTTCATCAATTCATCCACATCAATTGCCAATGCTCCAGGAGGAACAACTGGAAATGTATTGCAATGGAATGGCACACGATGGGTATCTGTATCTACATCATCTTTGGGCTTTGTATCTTCTTTGTGGGAGAAAGATGGTAGTACTATTTACTATTTAAATGGAAGAGTAGGGATTGGAACCTCTGAACCGGAAGCTCTTTTCCATGTTGATGGAGGGTATTCTATTTCACCTGAAGAATATACAGTAATTATTAAAGGAACAGAAGGAGGTACTTCATTCTTAGGGGGCTCAGTAGGAGGAGGAATATTGTTAGAGGCAGGAAAGGGCGCCGATGGTAGTTTTCCTTTAAATACCCCAAGACCAGGGGGAAGTATAGTTATAAAAGGAGGGGAAGGTGGATATGAAAGTTTAGGAGGAGCTCCAGGGGGTGATGTTTATATTGATGGTGGAGAGCCTGGTTATAAAAATAAAAAAGGAAACATATACATGGAAGGATATCGAGTTCTTATAAACTCTAGTGTTGGTGGAAATGTTGGAATAGGCACCTTAACTCCCACCGAAAAATTAACAGTAGAAGGGAAGATAGTAGGATCTAATTTCTCAGCTCTTACTTTTTCTACCTCAACATTCCCAACAGTTTCAATTACCAAATTACTTTATGATGGAACAGGAAAAGGAGGATCTAATGGTCAAATACTACAATCAACCGGTACAGGAATTAAATGGATAGATTACACTCCAAATCCATGGACGGTTTCAGGTTCAGATATTTATTATGATGGAGGAGTAAGCATAAATGGTACTCTAGCAGTTAATACTCAAACTGCGACCCCTGGAATGCTGTCTATATTTAGACTGCATAATAACAGAAGCGGTGCAGATTCAGGAACCGGCATCTTATTAAGTGCTCTTAATAATAGTAACGCTTTAACTAATTATGCGGGTATTTCGGGAGCTATAGTTGGAGATTTCAGCGGATTTGAGAATGGGAAACTTAATTTGAGAGTTATGTCAGTAGGGACTTTAAGAGACATAATGACTCTTTACGGAGATTCTATTCAAACATTCCCTTCAATTCTCGAATTAACTTCGACTAAAACAGGGAATAGGAGTTCTTATATTGATTTTCATGGAGATGATACTTATACAGATTTTGCCTTACGTGTTGGAAGAGAAAATACAGGAGCAAATGCAAGTTCTGTAATAACTCATAGAGGAACAGGTAAGTTGATATTAACAACTGCAGATGCGGCTACATTAGCGCTTTGGACTAATAATACTGAACGTTTCTATATAGATAGTAGCGGTAAAATATTTGCAATGAATCTTTCTGGTAAGAGTGGAGCAGATTACACTCTTTGTATAGATCCTACTACCAAAGAGATCACTTGGTACAACGGATCTTGTACATCTTCTTCTTTGAGATTTAAGGAAGACATAGAAGATATCAGCTATGGATTGGATGCTATTATGAATTTGAGGCCAGTTTCGTTTTACTTTAATAGGCAAGAACGACCAGATGGTGATAAGCGTTATTTGGGCTTTATAGCAGAAGAAGTGTTAGGAGTTTTACCAGAAGTAGTTACTTACGATTCTCAGGGATTGCCAGCAGGAGTGGAATATTCAGAAATAACTCCTGTGCTAGCGCGCGCAATTCAAGAGCTCAATATTAATCTCATGACACTAGCATCAACTACGGCTTCAACAACTCAAAGAAGTGAAGCTTTTGCGAACAGTTTCTTTAGAAATATGTTTAATAAAATGATAGCTTGGTTTGCAGATGTAACAAATGAAATAGGTGACTTTTTCGCCAATAGGGTGCGCACACAACAACTGTGTATAGGGGAAGAAGGTAATGAAACTTGTATAACTAAATCTCAATTAGATGAATTACTTTTGTTGGAAGGTATTAATAATTCAACGGGGAGCATTTCAACAGGGAGTACTTCTACAGAAGAGGAAATTATAGAGGAAGAAAGTATAGAAGACGGAGATATGGATCCTGAGGATACAGTAGAAGAAGATAACGAAAATCAAGAAGAAAACAGTGAACCTATTCAGCAGGAGGAAGAGGGTGGTGAGTGAATATCTATGGTTTAATGGTTTAAAAAGAATTTTATTTTGTTAGTTTTTTTGATATTATTTAGAGTATGAATAGGGCATTTAAAATAATAGTAACTTTGTTTATTCTTTTTATAATAACTCTCGGTGGAGCAGTGTATTTTTTTGTTCAATATCGTAAAGTTCAAACTTTAAATAACTCAAATTCGCTATCTACTGAGGAAGAAGTAATGCACGTAGTTGGTTTAGTGTCTAAGCATGTAGTCCTTCCAAAAGATGAAATTCCGTCTATAGCCATAGTAGATAATGTAGAAGAATTAAAGAATTTGGCTTTTTTTGAAAATGCGAAAAACGGGTTTAAAGTGCTGGTTTACCGGCAATCAGGGTTGGCTGTTATGTATGATCCTGAAAGTGATCTAGTTGTAAATATGGCTAAAATAGAAAAAGAAAGTTTTATAGAAGAAGAAGGGGTGCAAGAACTACATGAAGAAGATAAGATGTTGGAATAATTTTATAAATTTTTAGAATAAAGTGTAAGTTTATATTAAAAATAGTATAATAGAATTACCGTGTTAGTGCGGTTAAATATATTTTTATGGAAACACAAATTAATAAACAAGACATGTCAGTCAAAGAGCCTGCAAAAAAGGGTAAGGGTAAATTTATTTTAATATTTGTAATTATTTTGGTGTTACTTGGGATAGGAATTGGACGCTTGGCATTAACACCAAAAGAAGGATCTCCTGAATCTATATCTAAAGAAGTTGAAAAGGTTGTTAAGGAGGTTTCTAAAGTGATGGTACTTCCAAAAGGAGAGGAGCCAACTGTAGGAACGATTACCGATCCTTCAGCTTTTGAGGGTCAAGCTTTTTTTGAAGGAGCTGTTAAAGGAGACAAGATTTTAGTGTACCCGAACAAAGGAATGATCATCTTGTATAGCTCTTCTCAAGGGAAAATTCTAGGTGTTGCTCCGTTATCTCTTGGGGTAGCTGAAAATGCCACAGCACCTGTTCCAAAATCTGTTGCGAATGAAAAAACTACAGGAACCGATTCTGAGGAATAAATACATTTTTATGTCGCGGTATTACTACAGCGGCATAGCTTTTCTCGTTTTTGCGTGCGCCGTATTTGCGGTGCACGCTGATGAGTATGTGGGCACATCTTTGAAAATACTTGACCCAGTAATAGTGCCTGCATCTGGGTATAGCACGTCTACAGATTTTTCACTGTGGAGCACAGTTGCTCAGGTGTCGATAGGAACAAGCTCATCTTCAGGATTTAACGTGCGTTCAGGGTTTGAATATTTTCCATTTGTTACAACGCCGGTGCTTTCTGCAGTTGCATTTTCTAGTACTCAGGTTGATTTGTCCTGGACAGCTTCACAAGGTTTTTTGGGGTGGGAAGTGTCAGGATATAGGATAGGGCATTCAACTTCAGCGGGTGGTCCATATACTTACACGCAAGTTGGCAATGTGCTTACAACAAGTGTATCTGGACTTTCAGAGAACACAAAATACTACTTTGTTGTAACAGCACAAGATGCTTTTGGAAAAACTATCGCAACATCTTCCCAGGTTTTTGCAAAGACACCTTCAGGAGGTGTAGGAGGGAAAGAAGGTGGAGGAGTTTCCAGACAAAGAGGAGTTGAAGTTTTTGGATATGCAGCCGCCAGAGGAACGGTACATATTTTGCGAGATGGGAATAGAGTTGCAACTGTTCCGGTTACAAATAGTGGTTTTTTCCGAATAGTACTTTCCGATTTTTCTGTGGGTTCGTATCAGTTAACTATGTATTCTGTTGATGAAGAAGGTATACGGTCTGGATTGCTCTCACTACCTATAACAATAACGTCCGAGTCCTCGCTTGCGCAATTGTCGGGAGTATTTCTACCCCCAACGATACAGTTTAAATCTTCAGACGAATATGTTTCTGTAGAGGGGAACACAGTCCCAGGAGCTTCTGTAGGTATTGTTGTTCTTGATCGTGGGGAGATGGTATTGATGAAGACAGTAACTGCCAACGCGCTTGGTGCTTATAATGCTATATTCCCGCGAGAGTTTATAGAAAAGGAAGAACGAGTTATAAAATCCATCGCTTCGTTTGATGGAAGGCAGAGCCCATTCGGTTTAGCTATAAGTTTTGTTGATACAGATACAAGCGAGCTTCGAGGAGATATAAACAAAGATGGGCGCATAAATCTTATTGATTTCTCTGTTCTTGCATATTGGTATAAACGCAGTAATCCTCCTAAACAGATGGATCTCAATGGAGATGGAGTTGTCACACTTACAGATCTATCGATACTTACATACTGGTGGACCGGTTAAAGAAACTCAACATATATGTTCTTGAATAATATTAAAAAAACTGAATTTCTAATATATGTTCGTTCTATCTTTCTGGGATTATCGTTTTTAAGTGCTTCTTTTGCGTACGCGGCAGTGCTCTCAGTTTCTCCTCAAGAAATTCCTCTTGGAGATGAAACGGTTTTCGAGATTCGTATTGACACCGAAGGAGAAGTCATAAATGCACTTGAAATGAATGTGGCAATTTCACCTGAGAATGTGTTGATTGTAGATGCATATGAAGGTCGATCCATAGTTAGTTTCTGGACGCAACCGGTGGAAGTAAAAGATAACTCAGTAATACTTTCGGGGATTATTCCAGGTGGATTTCAAGGAGAAGGTGTTGTTTTGACGCTTCGCATATCAGGTGTGAAGGAAGGAGAAACAAATGTAATTTTTTCAAATATTTCCGTGATGAAAAACGATGGAGAAGGAAGCTTAGTTACGGCACATCTTGCAAACACGATGCTTATAGTCTCAAAAGATGTGACTCATACTTTACTACTTCCTGATACAATTCCTCCTGAGCCGTTTACTGTTGCGGTGATACGTGATGAGTCGGTAGAGAGAGGGTCATACGTTGCTGTTTTTGCTACGCAAGACAAACAAACTGGAATTGCGCACTACGAGATACAGGAAACACAATCACGTACACCAGAAGATGGCGCTTGGATGCCAGCAATAAGCCCGTATGTTCTTCAGGATCAATCGTTAGGGCAGCGTATTTTTGTACGGGCAATCGATCGTGCGGGTAATATAACGATTTCAGAGTATTCGGGCGATGATAGTACAAGTTTGCTTTCAGGTGCACTATATCTAATACTTATAGTACTAGCAGTACTGGTATTACTTTTTCTATATGTGCGAAATGTGTATCGTAAAAAAATTAGAGCCTCACAAGCATTATAGAGATAGTTTTGGGGTTTGGTTGTCAATTATTGCATGGCTGTTTTTTTCAGCGCCTGTTTATTCAGCGACGCTTTCTCTAAACCCAAGCACAGGTTCATATGTAGTAGGGTCTTCTGTTGCGCTTGAAGTGATAGTTGATACTGAAGGGGAAACTATAAATGCCGTGTCAGGATCGCTAGAGTATCCGACAGAATCTCTAAGACCAACTTCTATACGAACAAGTGATTCAGTGATAAATTTATGGATTCAACAACCTTCTATATCTAAAATTTCTAATACAGTATTTTTTGAAGGGCTTATTCTTAATCCTGGATTTTCAGGTAAAGGAAAAGTGGCTACTATTTATTTTGAAGTAATAGGACCTGGGATTTCAAAAGTTTCATTTTCCTCGGGGCTTACTCTTGCAAATGATGGTTTTGGCACCAATGTGTTATCTCGTCTCTTACCAGCACAGTTTCAATTTATAGGATCTGCAGGGGAGAAGATAGTACGTGGAGAAATTGAGGAATTACCGTTTGACCCCAATGAGCTCGTTACAGGAAGACTTCGACCTCCTGTTGTTACAAACTATACAGAAAGGCCAAAAACGATGAAGGATTTTTTTGTACAGGGCGTTACATATCCTAACGCCGAGGTAGATTTGTGGGTGCAGCACCCTATTGGGGAACCGGAACGAATTACTATTGCAACAGATGGCGCTGGTAATTTCTCATTCCGATATGATTCAAAGACAAACGTTATACCTCTTCTCCAGGCCTCTGCGCTGTCTAGTTTGAAGAGTAGTTTGAGAGGTATTCCGTATCGATTTTGGCTCTCCGCAGTTGTCAATGGAGTGGAAACACCTCCTACACAGGCGTTTGAGATGACAGTTGGAGGTATAGGCATTCCAGAGTTGCTTTTATTGATTATTATTCTTCTTATTCTTGGAGTTGTAGCACTTCTTATTTTTGTTATGTACTTATTGCGACGCATGTATGACCGAGATGAGCATTGTTCCGTTAGTTTTAAAAATAACTCTGAGTAAATTTGTTTATCGTTGAACTGTTGGTTTAAAATCTGGTATGATGGTGCTTTATGGAAGAGTTTCCTAAAAATGAGGCAAGTAAACGTGAAGAGGAAATACTGAAGAAGTGGAATTCTGCTGGTATTTTCAAGAAGACGCTAGAAAAACATTCTCCAAATGGTGAGTTTGTTTTTTACGAGGGCCCACCGACAGCTAATGGCCGTCCAGGAATTCATCACCTAATACCTCGCGTGTTTAAGGACGTAATTCCGCGATATAAAACGATGCGCGGTTTTCATGTGCGCAGAAAAGCTGGGTGGGATACTCATGGGTTGCCGGTGGAGATAGAGGTAGAAAAAAAACTTGGATTAACTTCAAAAAAACAAATAGAAGAATACGGTATAGCAGCGTTCAACGAGGAATGCAAGAAAAATGTATGGAATTATATTGACGAGTGGCATGCTTTTACTGAACGTATAGGATATTGGTTAGATTTAGATGATGCTTATATTACGTATTATCCATCATACATAGAGTCGCTTTGGCATATAATTGCTCAGACAAATAAGCAAGGGCTTCTTTACAAAGATTACAAAGTAGTACCGTGGTGTCCGCGATGTGAGACGGGACTTTCGTCACATGAACTTGCTCTTGGTTATGAAGATGTAAAAGATATCTCGGTATACGTGAAATTTAAAGTAAAAGGTGAAGATAAGACATATTTTCTTGCTTGGACCACAACTCCATGGACGCTTCCAGGAAATGTTGCTCTTGCTGTTGGGGAACATACAGAATATGTGAAGGTTTCAAAGGACGGAGAATTTCTGTGGCTTGCAAAAGCTCGATTATCGGCACTTGAAGGTGAGTATGAAGTAGTAGAAGAAGTATTAGGTAATAAGCTTATAGGAAAAGTATACGAACCTCTGTATCCGTATACTTCGCAGTTGATTGCAGGAACTGAGAAGGAAAAGATGGTGAATGCATACAAAGTGTACTCAGCAGATTTTGTTACCATAGAAGATGGAACTGGTATTGTGCACACGGCGGTTATGTATGGTCAGGAGGACTTTGAACTCGGGCAGAAAGTTGGTTTACCGAAGCATCACCTTGTTGGTGAGGATGGACGGTTTATTGCGGGGACCGGTCAGTTTGCGGGAAGGTTTGTTCGCGATGAAGAAGTTGCTGTTGATGTGATAAAGGATTTACATGAGCGTGGTTTGTTGCTAAAAAAAGAGGCGATTACGCACACATATCCGCATTGTTGGCGATGTCATACAGCACTTATTTATTACGCTCGCAACTCGTGGTACATTCGCATGTCCTCATTGCGAGATAAAATGGTATCTGAGAATCAAAGAATTAACTGGATACCACAACATATTAAAGAAGGAAGGTTTGGTGAATGGTTACGCGAAGTAAAGGATTGGGCGATTTCACGTGACCGTTATTGGGGAACTCCGCTTCCGTTGTGGCAATGTGAGTGTGGACACACTGAGGTAGTAGGTTCTAAAGCGGATTTTAAAAAACATGTTAAAACTCGAGGCAATACGTTTTATTTTGTTAGGCATGGACAAGCAGATAACAATGTTAAAAACATCTGTGCTTCTGGTGTCAATGATCCATATCACCTTACACAGAAAGGGAAAGAACAGATAAAACGAGCTGGTCGCCGGCTTTCTGGAAAAGGTATACGGAAGATATTCGTTTCTCCATTTATAAGGACACGCGAGACAGCTGAAATACTTCGTGTTGAATTGGGTCTTTCTGAAAAAGATGTGATTGTAGATGAGCGCCTAACTGAAATACGGTACGGAGATATTGATGGAAAATCACAAGATGAGTTTGCCCGTTACCGTAATGAACACCTTAAGAAACTTTCAGATAAAATTCCAGGAGGAGAGAGTTTCGCAGATGTCCGTAGACGGCTAACGGAATTTATATATGAACAAGATGCGGCTCATGAGAATGAAGCTATTGCCTTTGTTACTCATGGAATTGGGCTTGAACTAGCTCCAGCTATTCTGGAAGGCGCTGATGATAAGTATGCAAGAGAACTAGTTGAACAGGAGACAAATCCAGGGGACGTAATTGAAGCAAAATTTATACCGCTACCACACAATCGAAATTTTGAGGTTGATTTACATAAACCTTACATTGATGAAATTCAACTCGTGTGCCCGTCTTGTGGAAAAGACATGAAGCGCACTTCTGAAGTTATCGATGTGTGGTTTGATTCTGGTGCAATGCCGTTTGCACAGGATCATTATCCGTTTGAAGGCGGAAAACGTTTCTGGCAAAAACAAAAAATAGCATATCCCGCAAATTACATTTCAGAGGCAGTGGATCAAACACGTGGGTGGTTTTACACCCTACACGCAATAGGAGCTCTTACTGGTCGCGGACGAGCATACGAAAACGTAATTTGTCTCGGACATATTTTAGATGCAAAGGGCAAAAAGATGAGTAAATCTTTAGGAAATACGGTAAATCCATGGGAAATGATAGCAAAATATGGAGTAGACGTTATAAGATTTTGGATGTATTCGGTTAATCAACCTGGAGATTCAAAAAACTTTGACGAGAAAACTGTAGATGAAGTTAACAAAAAAGTATTCAACATATTGCGAAATGTGATGACGTTCTATCAGATTTATGCTGATGACTCTCAGCCTGTAGAACGTCAATCATCATATGATGTTTACGAAGCAGATCATAATACTAAAGAGCTTGATCGTTGGATTATTACGCGTCTCAATGAGCTAGTGCGTAATGTAACAGATAGTCTAGAAGTTTACGATGTTTTTACACCAACTCGAGCAATTAAAGAATTCGCGAATGATCTTTCTACGTGGTACATTAGACGTTCACGAGATCGTTTTAAAGAAGGAGGTGAGGATGCACAATCTGCAAGTGCTACAACACGGTATGTGTTGTTTACACTTTCAAAGTTGTTGGCACCTTTTATTCCGTTTTTTGCTGAGGAGATGTATCAAGTATCTGGAGGATCTCTAGAGAGCGTGCATCTTGAAGAATGGCCGAAAGTGCAGGTATCTAAGAATGAAGAGGTGCTTCGTGATATGGAAGATGTTCGGACTGTTGTTTCTCGTGCGCTTGAAGCACGTATGGCTTCGGGTATTAAAGTACGACAACCGCTTTCTCGTTTGTTTCTAAATTCAACACACGCTACTTTGAGAAAAAACGAGGAATTGCAAAATCTTATTAAGGAAGAGATAAACGTAAAAGAGATTGTGTGGGATGACACTCTAGATTTAGATGTGTCACTAGATACAAACATAACTCCGGAATTACAAAAAGAAGGAGATATTCGAGAGCTTGTTCGTGCTATCCAGGATTTTAGAAAAGAATCGGGACTCACTCCTTCTGACTCACCAAATCTACGAGTTACAACGGACGAGCGTTATGTAAACCTTATTGAAGAATATAAGGATGAAATTGAGCGAGTAACAAAACTAAGGAATATCGAGGCGGTTGTAGGTAAAGCTAGCGAATATCCATATTTATTTGAGTTGCACTAACACGACTCATGTATAGCAAGACACACACGCGTGCAATCGTTTTGGGGCACAATGATTTGGGGGAAACTAGCCGAATGTATCGGTTGTTTACCGAAGACATGGGTGTCGTGTTTGCGAGATGCCAGTCATCGCGTAGTGTAATGTCTCGGCATCGGTATGGATTACAACTGTTTTCAGTAAGTGATGTTTCTTTGGTTCGCACTCGTGCTGGTTGGCGCGTTACTAATGTTTCGCCGATAGATTCTTTGTTAGCTCGGCATAAAAATAAATCACGAGAGCACGCACTAATTTTGCGCGTAATGTCTCTTGTGCGTCGTTTTGTTGTGGGAGAAGAAAAGGGAGGTGCGTTATTTAATGTTGTTTGGAATGGTCTATCTTTTCTTGATACTCATGAATTGCAACCGGAAACTTCAAGGTGGTTTGAGGCGTTGTTTGTTCTGAGGATTCTTAATGTTTTAGGATATGTTCGGCATGATGATCAGTATTCTTTGCATCTTTCTGAAATAAACACTTTTACAAAAGAGAGTGTAGAGTCGTTTGCGTCGATATATAAAGTTGCAATAGCAGAAATTAATCGAGCTATTGAGGCGTCGCAACTATAATCTAAGCTTAACCTTTAGTTATTATCTGCTTTTTTGATTTTGCATATAATCGATGACAAATTGGCTACAAAAAGTTACTATAAGAGAATGAAAACTGTTGTTATTACTGGAGTTGGCAAGGGAATTGGTAAGGCGCTTTCTGAAAAGTTTTTATCAGAAGGATGGTTTGTTATAGGTACAGTATATGACCCTGAAGAAGCACAAGAATCTAAATGCTCTAAAACCATACCGCTATATCTGTCTTCCTCTGATTCCGTTGTGCAGTGTATAAATGAGATTATAGGACTTGATACGAGGATAGATATCGTAATTAATAACGCGGGTTGTTTACTTGATAGAGATGAAACACGAGTTGTTATAGAGAAGTTACGAAAAACTCTTGAAGTTAACTTAATAGGCACGATTGATTTTACTGAACGATTACTTCCGCTAGTAAACAAAGGTGGACATATCGTAAACATTTCTTCAACGGCAGGATCTCTAGAACGAACTGGATTTCCAGGAGCAAGTAATTTCCCATTTTTACAGCCAAGTTATAAAATTTCAAAAGCAGCTCTTAATATGTACACAAGAACTCTTGCGCTTCGATTGCAAGAAGAAGAGATTTTTGTTTCATCTATACATCCAGGTTGGGTAAAGACAGATATGGGAAGTGAAGATGCAGATAGAACCCCAGAAGAAGCTTCAGAAGAAATTTTTAATTTTG
Organism: Minisyncoccota bacterium; assembly: GCA_033811555.1. Lineage (GTDB taxonomy): Bacteria > Patescibacteriota > Minisyncoccia > Phycocordibacterales > EsbW-18 > EsbW-18. The sequence goes on along the minus strand of JAPXOG010000016.1, from coordinate 5,004 downwards.
CTATATCACCCAAAGACACAGGTGGTTTTTGGTCTGGAGAAAGCAGAGTACCTTGGTAGTTTTATTGAATTTAAGAATTAAGTTTATTTATGTTGAAAGTTATTATGGGGATTGGCTTGCCTGGAACAGGTAAAACTACAGCTTTAAAATCTTTTGCTGAAAAAAATTCTTATAATTATATTTGTCCAGATGATATACGTTTTGAATTATTAGGAGATGCTTCGGATCAAACAAAGAATAGAGAGGTGTGGCAGGAAGCTTATAAAAGGTTAGAGGGATTTTTAAAAAATGGTGAAACTGTAGTATTTGACGCTACATTTGTAAAAGATTTAGATAGAAAGAGATTTATAGAATTTGTTAGGGGATTAGGAGTAGAAAAAATACAAGGAATAGTTACCGAAGTTCCTTTGGATATAGCATACGAGCGCAATAGATCTAGAGAAAGAAAGGTGCCTGATTACGCTATGGAAAGAATGGCAAAATCTTTTAAAGAATTACCTCCAGAAATAAGCGAGGGATTTGATAGTTTATTTTATATTAACGAGTTTCAAGAATTAGTACGAGTTGAAGTAGAGAATGAGTTAGATGTTGCAAAAAAGGAATTTAAAATAAAATAAAAGAGTTTTTGTGGTATATTATGGTTATATATTGATTTATTATTTATAATTTTAATTAAGTTTTATGTTTAAACGTCGTCTTTTTGTTGGAGTCATCTTAGTGGTTTTAATCCTAGTAGGAGGTTTGCTATATAGTTCTAAGACATCTAAAACCAGCGATAATGCTGAATTAGAAAATGCTGAACAACAAGTTTTAGAGAGCACTTTAGCTATTTCTAAAAACTATCTTACTCTCCATCTTTTAACTGAAGAGGCTCTTACTAAACACGATCGTTATAATGACTATGAAGATTGGAAAGAAGATATTTCAGAAATAATCATCGCCTGGGGAGCTATTAATGAGCAAGCTACATATCTAGAAGGATTGGCAAAAGATTTTGCTAAAAAAGAAGCTAGATCTCAAAGTCTATCTAGACTAACAGAACGCCTAATTACTCCGGCTAGAGCTATGACAAGCGCTGAAATCACTGATATCTATGATAAAGCTCCTTATGGTAAGAAAATTCAGACCCTGGCCCAATTTTTGGGAACGGACGCAAAGCGAGCCCAATTAATATTAAATAGCGCACAAGACGATATACAACGTTCTGTTTGGGGTGAAGAAGGAGATGCCTATCAAAAAATGGAAAATACTGCCATAGTTGTCAAAGATGGTTGTAAAGTAGCTGGTTTTGTTGGTGGCGTAGTTTTATCCGGAGGAGCAGCTGGTTTTGCTGCCAGTGGAGTAGTGGCTAAAACAGCAGTTATAGTTGGCGGTGTTGATTTGGTTTTAGAGGTAGGTGAAGACGGAGCTAATATTGCTTTAGGAGACAACAATAAAGTAGCTCAAGTTATTGGTGAGGTAAGAAGTGTTACTGAACCAGTAGCAGGCATGTTAACTATCGTAAATATTCCCGGAAATCTGAGCACTGCAGCTGATAAATTGGGGGCGATTACTTTTGGAGCAGAACAAATAGTTTCTCTTGCTCAAGACGGTAAAGTGATCGGAATTAATCTAGTAGAAGCCGCTGAAAATGTAGCAGGTACTGTTAAATTACCTAATCAAGCCGTTTCTGTTGGCGGAGAAATTGTTTCTGGTAGTAAGGAAGAAGTTACTAATTGGGCTAAATCAGTAAAAGTAGTACCTAGCACTGCCTCAGTTTCCTCTGTCTTAGGTCTAGATAACATGGACTTAGAGAAAGTAACAAGTCAAATTATTGGCTGGTTAGCAGATCAAAAGCGAAAAGAAAAATCAGCCCAAGAGGAACAGATTAAAAAAGAGGAAAAACAGAAAGAAGAAAATAAACAAGTTAAAAATAAGAAAGAAGGTAGTTCTAAATCCAAAAGAGTCGCGATGCCTTATAGTGAGTATAAAGAGCTTGAAGAGGAAGATTTGTTAAAGAATATAGCCAATGTGACAAAATATTTAGGGGAACCAGATGTTAAAACTACTGAGAACGGTCGTCTTGTTTACGTTTATTATGACTTAGTTAAATACGAGAGCGGAAATTTTGGTAGTTTAAGGTTATCTTTTTATAGCGAGGAGGATTATAGGCGATTTATTGAGAATATAGGTGCCGATTGGGAAACTAATAAGGAAGATAATTGGGATGTATCAGGAGGTGGAATCACTGCTACAACCAATTTTAGAAGTGGCGATGAGTATAGGAAAATATATGGGGAATAGAAGTGCGGTAAAGTAACTAAAAATAATGGATTAGATTTTGTTGTTCCCATAATTCCTTGTGCATATTCGCTAGCTATAGGAATAGTATTTCACATGTCCCTCAAGCTTCGAATTGTTTCAATAGGATACTGAGTGAGCATAAGGCTTGATTCTTTTGTAATTTTAAAAATTTCTTTCAACTGAGACAATAGTCGTCAAAATCCGAACTTTTTTAAGAAAATTTAGATCTTGAATTTTGATAAATTTTTTTCCTATAAAATCTCTTCCGGATTTGGTACGGTCGCCGCGTGCGCTTCTGGCAACTCGAACACATAGATACCTTCGTCTGATTTGAAAAATTTTGCTTTCGGCAAATCAACACTTTCCGGTTTTTCCCTAAAGTCTTTTACGCCGTAATTATGATACTGCCCTGTAAGGTATTTTATTTTGCCGAAAGGTACGGTCGGAATTCGCTTTTTGATATTTTCGCCCATTGGATGATGTTCCGTTCCGTCAAACACTACGGGTTCAGTTTGAGCGTGCAAATTACCCGCAATTGCGAGCATTTTGCTGTCAGAAAGATTGGCGAGAATGTTTTTCGCCATATTTGCGTCTCGCTCGTCCCATTCTCCCGACTTGGTTTTTCCATCGAAAAATACCAGTGCTTCAAGCATGTTCTCGTCTTTCAATTTTTTGAGGAGTGCGAAGTGTTCCGCAGTAATTCGTCCGTCTGGACTATCCTGTATCGCGTCAAAGTCAAGATCTCCTGTTTCTAAAAATCTTTGTGTTTTCTCATGAAGTTCTGCATCCCATTCCAAAGCCAATTTTTTAAAGCCAAATTTTTTGAAAAGAGTGTAGATAATATCCACATTCTCTTTTACGCCGTGTATTTCACCGAGGATAAACAACTTCGCTTCATTCAATGAAGCGTTCAACTCGTATACACTTTTTTCGTCAAACTCCGTGTCTATTTCAGATATTTTAATACTTCGCGCTTGCTCGATAAAGGCAAGGCGGTTTTTCTCAATATTCCGATCTGTCTTTTTTGGTTGTTTAATTTCGGTCCTTTCTATATTCATAGTTATTCCAAAAACTTGTCGCTCGATACGCCGAGCGTTTGAGCGATTTTTCAATTTTGGCAGATAGAGATACGAACTGATTTGATAATGACTAATCTACAATCTGAACTTTGATTGAGTTACTAGTTACACCAGATTGTTCAACATAGATATCAAATTCTCCAGTAGTTGCAACTGTAGGAACAATAAAGTCGGCGTAGCCAATAGAGACTTTATATGCTTGAACCTCATATTCCTGTGCCTTACCTACTAGCTTGACGTAGACAGTCCCGTTGAAATTATTACCGTAAACTTTGGCGCGCTCATTCATATGCAGAATATTACGATCTTCTGTGGGCGCCCGCACGAAGCTTATCGTTGGTATTACGGGCAGTATTTCATGCACAACCACCTTTACAGGGTTGCTAGTGCCTTTTTCGTTAGAAACAGTCAAATCATATGTTCCACTTGGCAGATTAGGCGTTACTATCTTAAGAAGTTTACTTTTAGCTTGTTTAACTGTGGCTCTCACTTCTCCAAAATAGACTTTTGTCGTACTGATATAATTTCCAGCAAGGTTTGTGCCTTCAATATAAAGATTTTCACCCACATAAGCTTCAAAATCATCTGCGGCTTTAGCCCGAACCATAGTAATAATTGGATCTTCGGTAACAGTTCCTCTCATTCTCATAACTGTTACTTGTACGATGTTACTTCGAGTGCCATTACCCACAACATATAAATTATATATTCCGGGCGTTAGGGTATTTGGAGCATAGAAGTTTGTATTATAACCACTTGCATTGCTTTGAGCTTGGACTGTTGTTGAGCCGATATATACTAACGCATTTTCAGGAAGGTTTAATCCTATAATTCTTACCCTATCACCAGGATAGAATGAATTAGCAGGATTTGCAGGTGAACCGACGCCGGTAATAACTGGATCTTTTACTGTCCGGGGAACAGTTTTGAGTATCGGAGTGGTGTCTGGAGTAGTGTTATCATAAATACCACAATCACTTATCGAAGCGATTTTTGCTCGAGTAATTGGACCAACATATCCAGTTGGTGAAATGCCGTTATCACTCTGAAAATCTTTTGTAGCTTGGAAAGTAAGAGGCCCAAAATATCCAGTTGGTTCTGAGTTTAGATAACCTTGTAATTGAAGGAAATATTGCAATATGGACACCTCTCCATTAGTGAAGTTATCTAGTGACTGATAACCAAGATTGTTTTGGAGCGAAAGGCACTCCATCATTTGACCTTGAAGTTCGATGTCAGCAGAGGTCTGTGCGAAGACGGCTGTTGGTACTGCTACCGATAGAAGCAACGAGGCAATTACAATATATTTTTTCATAATGATTATTAACTAATAAATACTTATCATATTTTGCAACACTGGGTCTTGAAGGTCGACGCATGACGTCGGGTATGTGGGTCTCAAAACTAACAGGTTGTCGTGGCGGTGTGCTTTCGAAAAAATTCGAACTGATTTCGCCCAAAATTTGTAAGGCGGGCGGAATTCCCCCCAGACCCCCCTTCCGCCCGCCCGCAGAAGCGACCCTTTCGGATTGGACGATTTCAAGTTTTTCGTTCCGCTTTTAGCGGAACTCTGGGCTTCGCCCAGTTTGGCGGCAAATTCTTTGTATTTTTATTATAGTCCCCTTGTGTAATTTAATAAAGG
>JAPXOG010000015.1:0-16863 GCA_033811555.1 Minisyncoccota bacterium | reverse complement strand
AGCCCGAGCGTAGCGAGGGCGAGGCAACAACCCTCAAAAACGCTGAAATTGTAAATTGGCGGTGAGGGTGGGATTCGAACCCACGGTCCGATTTCTCGGACACCACATTTCGAGTGTGGCGCTTTCGACCACTCAGCCACCTCACCAACACAGAAAACCTGATTACATTTTGCCAGAAATCGAAAAAAATGATATATTTCTGCCGTTGGCCTCATCGTCTAGCCTGGTTAGGACGTCACCCTTTCACGGTGAAAACTCGGGTTCAAATCCCGATGAGGTCACAATGAAAATTCTCGCTATTGAAACATCCTGCGACGAAACCGCCGTGAGCATTCTTGAGTGTTCAGGTGAAGCGCACTTACCTTCTTGCACAGTACTCGGCACAGGGCTGTACTCACAGGCAAGCAAACACGCTCAATACGGAGGAGTATATCCAAATCTTGCAAAACGCGAACACCAACAAAATCTTATACCAATGCTTCGCATCGCACTTGAAGAATCCGACCTTAATAACTCAAAAACTAAAACGCAAAATACAAAAGAAGTAGGGAGCATTTCATTAATTGAAAAAATACTTGAACGAGAACAAGATCTTCTAGAACACTGCAAAACATATTTTGCAGAATACCCACATAACCCCGGTATTGAAGCAGTTGCAGTTACGCAAGGGCCTGGACTTGAGCCAGCACTATGGGTCGGCCTTAACTTCGGAAAAGCGCTTTCTGCTTTTTGGAACGTGCCACTTATACCAGTTAATCATATGGAGGGACATATCGTCTCAGTTCTTATAAACAAAAACGATCATTCAAAATCTAAAATACAAAACACAAAGATAAACTTTCCAGCTATTGCGTTATTAGTTTCAGGAGGTCACACAGAACTACAGCTAGTTTCTGGCTGGGGTTCGTATAAACTTCTAGGCCAAACACGCGATGATGCAGTTGGAGAAGCATTTGATAAGGTCGCACGTCTACTTGATTTGCCATACCCTGGAGGACCTGAGATATCTCGACTCGCAGCGCAGGCACGCACAGAAAACATAAAAGCTCCATTTACACTTCCTCGTCCCATGATTTCTTCTGATGATTTTGATTTTTCATATGCAGGGCTTAAAACCGCAGTTTTATACAAGGTAAAAGAAATTGGTACACTCTCTGATCAGCAAAAAAAAGAAATTGCGCGTGAATTTGAAGATGCTTCAATTGAAGTTCTTGTTGCAAAAACAAAAAAGGCACTTAAAACTACTGGAGCCAAAACCCTTATTGTGGGGGGAGGTGTTGTCGCAAACACATACCTTCGCGACGAATTAACCCGCATGCTCTCTGAGTTTCCAGATGTATCAGCTCTATTTCCAACTCGCGAACTTTCCACAGATAACGCTGTAATGATTGGTGTTGCTGGCTACATCGCACTCAAAAAAAACCCTGACCACTTCAGTGTTTTCTCTCCAGATCAAACTCTTCGCGCCAACGGAACACTCAAACTCTAAAACTCTACACCACACGAATACCTGACGAAAGTAGCATGTAGTTAAGAAACAATAGAAGTACTATTAGCAACAAAAGCGCTAGTCCGTATAAAAACTCTCGAGCATGGCGTCGATGTACTTGATACCAAAACATTAGTATCACTACAAAAGAAATTAACACGCTGATGATGAGATAAATAACTCGCAAAAGCATCTTCGGCTGTGTCAGAATTTTCTGCCATAGCGTTGACTGTGGAGCATGTTCAACTGGTGCACGAACAGGATCACTGGCTGTAACTTGAGCCGTCTCAGACACCGCAGCCACCGTCTCTTGTGCCACTGCACCAACAACATCTTGTGACGAAACATTTGGTATATATTCCTGAGCAAGTGTCACCTGCTGATACATATCTGCAGGAGCCACATTACTAGTCTGTTCACCGGCAACCTCTGGTGTAACAACTATGCGCTCAACTTTTTCGGTAGACGCAATAGCAGAAGGAGTACCAAACAATTGCACCACAAAAATTGTCTTCTTACCTTTGTAAGTGCCAGGAACAGCCGCAATTCCTATTTCTGTGAAATTTCCATTTAAAATATTTGCGCGATGTCCAGGAGAATTCATCCATGCCTGCTCAACATCTTCAGAGTCAACGAAGTTAACCGCAAGGTTTTCTCCTGCATGTATAAACTCATAACCGGATCGATAAAACCAATACCACGGATTAAGCCCCGAAGGTGATGTGTGAGCAAAATATCCTTTCTCAACCATGTCCTCTGCCTTCATCCTCGCAGCTTCTTCCAAAATAGGACTTACTGTAAGCTGTCTTAACCCACTATCTACTCTATCTTTATTTGCTAAATCAACCAGCACAGACGGCAACACCGCAGCTGTAAACTCTGTTGAAGTACGAATCAAAAGCGATTGAAATATTGAGAAACCAAAGGCCAGTACAATAATAAGCAAGAGTGCAACAATTGACGCGTCGCGCAATAAGTACGGTTTATGATCGTTGTCGTAATACGGTATGAAGAAGTTTGCTAGATGTTTTCGCATACTGTCAAATATTATAATTCATTGTACTTTGCCTGTTTAGCATCAACAAGTGCACCATACACAACCAAAACTCTATCGTATAAACCAGATTCTCTATCATATGTCCCAGAACATGTAATAAGCCGAATTCCTGCATATCCTAAATCGCCATACACTTTCTTAGTAGGAAACTCGTCACGATCATATCTCTCAAGAGAAGTAACACGAAACTCTGCGGTTGTACCATCTTCCCTATCAACAAAGAAAGTGTCCCCTTGCGCGAGCTGTCCTAAATACATAAACACCCCCGCTCCTTCATATGAATCAACATGCCCCAACACAATTGCGGGGCCTATTTCACCGGGAGTTGGCCCGTATGTATACCACCCAACCTCTTCATATCCAGAAGGAACTTCCATTTCCCCATCTTCATCCAAACCAAGCGGAACAAACCATGTATCTATGAAAAGCTTTGGAATTCGCAGGCGGGTCGGGTTTGATTTTGGAAGCGGTTTTGCAAAGGATTCTGTAACATCTGAAAGCGGTGCATCTGTGCTCACAGCGACAACGCCCTCGTTTGAAGTTTCGCTATTATTTCGCCACACAACAACAAAAATACCTGCGCATAAAACTGCCACAACGATTACAATTGCAGTAGTATTTTTCAACGTAGTATTGCTTTGTTTTAAAAGAGACATACTGTAATCACTCTTATATAATAACCTTTTTTGGCCATTTTGTCAATCCTTAGAAGTTTAACTTCTAAGTATATATGGAAGCACAAAAACAGCCCTTTTCACAGGGCTGTTTTTGTGCATTTCTCAAGGTTTAACCTCGAGGTTAAACCTTGGGGTTTTTAGAACAAACACATCTGCAATCCTCCAAATCCGGTTGCCGGAGCACTTATAGGAAGTGCCGATACTTGAGAGATTTGCTCACCCAAAACCTCTCCTTCGCTAGATGAAGAAGATAGTCGATTTCGGCTTGAACCTCCTCCGCCGTGTGTAGTTCTGTCTCCAGTTTCGTCTGTAGTAGAACTGTCGTCGTTGTCATCATCATCTCCCGTCTGTGTAGGAATACAGTACAGTCCTACGTCATCAAGGTATACTCCCAAGTTACCAGCTCCTCCAACCTTTCTAAATCCTACACTGGTATATGGTGAATATGCCTCGAAAGTTCTTGTTTCCTCGCTCCAAACAGATTCGGTGTTTCCAATTCCATCGCGAGAAACCTGTTCTCCCAAAGGCGAATCTCCTACCATAAATTCCAACACGTTGTCTTCTTTTGGAGTATTAGGCCTTGGAGAATACCAAGCAACTATTTTATATGTATAACCTGGAATAGTTCTTACGCTTTGCCAAATATAAGTTGCCACGTTAGCACCTAATTCAGCATGTTGATCGCCTGAGTGCGCAGATCCTATTCCTGGAACGTTATTTTGTAGCTCTATACCTTCATCTTCAGGTTCATGGCTCCATTTAAGTAGAGGGTTGAACAATAATCTGAAAATGTCCCAACGTTCTTGCCTCAACACTACTGGCTCTTCAAACCCATGATTTTCAAACAAGTTAACTGTCGGATCACACTCAGGACCCTCATCTACTTTTTCATTTATGAATGAGCAAGTAAATTCTGGATTTGCCATAGCATACAATTGGATACCTCCATTCCCTTCAGCAAAGAATAAGCATCCATCCCCCTCTTCTCCTTCTATAATGTGCCCTTTTATAGTTCCTCCATTTTCAACCTCAACTTTCTTGAACCTCCATCCTTCCTGTGGCTTCTCATATACTTCTAAGGATTTAGTAGGATCTGCTTTTATAGTTACACAATTACCTTCTTCTCCAGTTGAATAAGTTTCTTCTCCGTCTTGCAAAACTATAAATTCCCAACCACTCAATGGTTCTGGTTCTCGTTCTTCCTCCAAGAATTCGTATTTACAGATAGTAATATCTACAAGATCTTCTTCTGTTTCCTGAGGTTCACACCAATTGTTAGATTCTTCATTCACCGCAAGCCGGTAGAGTAACCCCGCTGGATTTGACTCAGGAGTTCCTTCTGCCTGTCCCCAGTTTTTCACTTCAATCTTAATCGTGTTTCCTCCTTTTTCGTTAAAACAATCAGTTGGAACACTATACTGAGTTGCAGTTTGGTAGTTATCTTCTATTGAACTTTCCCATTCACAATCGTTTATGTAAGCTTTATAGCTATTATCTGACGCAATTTCAAGTACAGCGTCTTTTACATCTCCAACATTAAATGTCTTCTCAAAAGCGTATGTTTCGTCTGCCTCTGGGTTATCTACCCCTTGCACTCCCCATATCCATTTTGCTCCTCCATCAATAACCGCAGTCCAAGCTGAATGTATCCAATCTAATTCTACTGCGTTATCTGAAGTACCATAAACCTTGTTTGTTCCATCACTTACCACTTCAACACGACAGTAATTTTTTTCTGGTTCAGGTTTAGGTACGTTCCACGCAACACAGAAAAACTCTTGCCCTGGTTCATATCCTTCTATCCACTCAAGGTTGTCATAGTGGAGAACATCTCCTGTACAATAAAACTCTGCACTTTCACTAGGGCCATTTTCATCCCCTGAAAACTCTAGATACCCATCTTTAAATTTTTCTCTCACAAGAATTCTCCCTTGACCTAAATCAACCGGTACATCAACAGAATCTGTAAAAGCATTCCAACCAGTTCCTCCTTTCTCTGAGTTATTATCTGGGCTTTCATCTTCTACGGCATTAGCATAACCCCATTCAAATTCCCATTCTTTGTTTTCGTGACAAACATCACTATATAGACCATTTATATACTTTTCATATTCACTTACTAGATCCACTCCACTGTTCCCGCTCAAATCAGGAAGATAATCCTCATTATTACAGATTATTTTTTTTGCCTCTATAGTTATGATTGTTTGATATTGACCATCATCTCCATCATCATCATCGTTGCCTTGGTTACCAGAATCTACAATACAACCGTTTTCGTAAAGAATTTTTTCATTTTCTTCAGTCCAGTTCTTACCTACATTGTATTTACTTAACAGGTGGTTAATCAAAGGGTTATTTAGAGATTCAAGCAATGAGATAAAAGGACCATCAAATGGCGGAAAAATGTCATTTGAATGATCCCCGTGATTTATCAATTTTGCCCCCTCTAGACCATTCCCTATAATCTTTAAAGGATTATCATCATTGTAAAAAGTAAATTCTTTTAACTCATAAGGAGAATCCTCATCTCCTGTGAAATGACATATTCTGTATGTATATTCATCTGGAAAGTTAGGTACTATTTTTTTGCGTTTGCGATTGAAACGGTCGCCCCAAACACAAAAAGAACAGGAAGGATAACTCCTATCCCTACTTTCACTTTTGTTAATAATTTGTGACTCATAATTTTATTTTTAATCCGCGTTTCGCGGAGTTATTAATCTATACCAAGGTTTAACCTCGAGGTTTAACCTTTACAGATGCACCAAAGCGCGCAGGACAGTTTTCACCATCCGCGCTCCCCAATACATCACAGCAATATCATACACCCGTCAAGTATGTTTTGTCAACCCTTGTCAACCCCAACAAAAGTGCACAAGGTTAAACCTCGAGGTTTAACCTTGAGGATAAAAGACATTCCCTTCGTAAAGGACATTCTGCCCTATTACTCGTTCCACTTCTCCTTACCCCTAAGCTTTGGCGCCAAAAAAGAAGAATATGTCCTTTAAAAAATTTTCATCCTCGAGGTTTAACCTTGGGGACATGACAAGAAAGATACCAATCGTGGAGGGAGAGTTTTACCACGTCTATAACCGAGGTGTGGATAAGCGAACTACTTTTCTAGATAAAGCCGATTATGAGCGTTTTCTTTTGCTTTTGTTTTTATGTAATGACACCTTGCCGGTTAAGTTAAGAGATATCGGCAAAGAATCTCCTCTACGCTCATTTCTAAGAACAGATCGAGAGAAAATTGTAGATATCTGCGCTTATTGCCTTATGGACAACCATTTCCATCTACTTGTATATGAGAAACAACAAGAAGGTCTGAGTATGTTCATGCAAAAATTGTTGACAGCTTACACTATGTATTTCAACAAACGTTATGAACGTACCGGCGCTCTATTCCAGGGAACATATAAAACTTCCCATGTGGATAAAGATTCTTATCTATCAACTGTATTTCGGTATATACATTTCAATCCAACTAAGTTAAAAGTTTTTGAAGATATACCAGAAGATCCTCGCGATACTATTGATTTTTTAAGAGAATACAGATATTCAAGTTTTTCAGATTATTCAGGGATCAGCAGACCAGAGAGCGCCATTTTGACAACCCCAAGGTTAAACCTCGAGGTTTAACCTTGGGGTTTGCTTCTCGGAAAGCCTTTATATTGATAGAATAAGCTTTATGGTTCCTGAAAAATTCAAAAAACCTTACGATCCTTCGGTGACGGAACCCTCCTTATATCGCAAATGGGAAGAAAGCGGTTTTTTCAATCCCGACGTATGTGTAGAAAGAGGTGTCACGAAACCAAATGCTGAGAGTTTCACTATTTCTCTTCCTCCACCAAATGTTACCGGCACACTTCATATAGGGCATGCACTTGGCACTGCTATTGAAGACTCAATGGTTCGTTTTGCCCGTATGCGCGGTAAAAAAACGCTATGGGTTCCAGGCACAGACCACGCTGCAATAGCAACACAAACAAAAGTAGAAAAACTTATTGAGAAAGAAGGCCTCAATAGAAACACTCTCGGACGCGAAGCTTTTCTTTCGCGAGTTGAACAGTTTGCGCAGGATTCTCACGACACAATTGTCTCGCAGATACGCGGATTAGGAGCATCACTTGATTGGTCGCGCGAAGCTTTCACTTTAGATAATGCACGCAATGTAGCAGTACGAACTGCTTTTACGCGCATGTACGAAGCGGGGTTAATTTATCGTGGATACAAAGTCGTAAACTGGGACCCGAAAGGACAAACGGTTATTTCAGACGATGAAGTTACTTACGAAGAACGCGATGCCAAGTTATACACTTTTCGTTACAGCAAAGATTTTCCTTTTGCTATTGCCACTACACGCCCAGAAACAAAGCTGGGAGACACCGGAGTCGCTGTACACCCTGATGACGAGCGCTATAAAGAATTCGTTGGAAAAACTTATAATGTGGAATTCTGTGGAGTTCCTATTTCAGTGAAAATTGTAGCGGACGAAAGCGTTGACCCTGAGTTTGGAACAGGAGCACTCGGTATTACTCCTGCACATTCCCATATAGACGCAGATCTTGCACAAACACACAATCTATCAATGGTTCAAGTTATTGATGAGCATGCGCGCATAATTCTTGGAGATGAAAATATAAAAGGCAAAAAAGTGACTGAGGCGCGAGATCATATTGTATCTTGGTTGCGCACAGAAGGATTGTTAGAAAAAGAAGAAGATATAAAACAAAACGTGGCAAAAGCTTATCGATCTGGTGGCATCATTGAACCACTTCCTAAAACGCAATGGTTTATAGATGTAAATAAAACATTTAGAATTGAAAAATCAAAAATTCCAGGAATCGCATCAGGAAGCGATACAACACTGAAAGAAATTATGCGAACCGTTATATCTCAAAAATCTATTACTATACTTCCCGATCGATTTGAAAAAACATACTTTCACTGGATAGATAATCTTCGTGATTGGTGTATAAGCAGACAAATTTGGTACGGTCACAGAATCCCAGTGTGGTATCGAGGAGATGAAACTTATGTAGGAGTTGAAGCTCCTAAGGACGCCGGCTGGGAGCAAGATCCGGACACTCTAGATACATGGTTTTCATCAGGATTGTGGACATTTTCGACACTTGGATGGCCAGAAGCGACAAAAGATCTTGCAACGTTTCATCCTACTTCTGTTTTGGAAACCGCATACGACATTCTCTTTTTCTGGGTCGCACGTATGATACTTATGTCTGGATTTCTACTTGGTGACATTCCTTTCAAAACAGTTTATTTGCACGGACTTGTTCGGGATTCTCAAGGACGCAAAATGAGCAAAAGTTTAGATAATGTTGTGGATCCTGTTCCGCTTATTAAAGAGTACGGTGCTGATGCGGTGCGTATGTCTCTTATTGTTGGTGTGGGACCCGGCAATGATAACAACTTTTCAGTAGACAAAACTCGGGCATACAAAAAATTTGCAAACAAACTCTGGAACATCGCACGATTTATACTTGAACGAACAGAAAACGCTCCCTCACATCGCCCTGATCTCACTTCCCAGGATGCTTCGCGAATTGAAGAGTTTGATGCTCTTTCACGCGATATAACAAATGATTACGAACAATACCGACTATATCTTGCTGGTGAGAAACTGTATCACTACATCTGGCACACACTCGCAGATGTTATTTTAGAAGAACGTAAAACAGTGCTTACTGGAGAAAATACTAAAGAAAAACTATCAGCTCAGTGGACTCTCCTGTACATTTTTAGTAATGCTCTAAAATTACTACATCCACTTATGCCATTTGTCACCGAAGAAATTTGGGGTTCACTTCCAAACAAAGAAACTGATATGATAATGGTGGCTCCGTGGCCGAGCATGTAATATGCCATTTTTACATTCAGCAACCCTAGCTTTCTTAGGTGGCATATTGCCAGCATTTTTTTGGTTATGGTTTTGGTTGCGTCAAGACAGAAAAAATCCTGAACCGCGACGACTAATTATTGCTACATTTGTACTTGGTATACTCGGAGTTCCACTTGCAATACCTATTGAACGCTCCATTGAACTAGTTATACCTGCTTCGATTGTAGTTATTGTTATTTGGGCTCTTATTGAAGAACTTTTGAAATATCTAGCAGCATATATCGGAGGCATGCACACAGAAGCTCAAGACGAACCTATTGACGCTATGGTGTATATGTTAACTGCAGCGTTAGGATTCGCTGCAGCCGAAAACACCCTTTTTATTTTTAACCCACTTATTGAGGGTGATGTATTCATTGGAATTTTAACTGGTAATATTCGTTTTATAAGCACTTCCCTACTACATGTTGTTTCATCTTCGATAGTCGGAGCAGCGATCGCTTTATCATTTTACAAAAGAAAAAAAGTGCGTCACGAATACTTCTGGCATGGTCTTGCTTTAGCTGTTGTAATGCACGCAGCTTTTAATCATTTCATCGTGCAATCGGAAGGTATTGGGCTATTTGTAGTATTTATCGCTCTATGGGTCTGTGTAATAGGTTTGATGCTATTATTTGAGCGCGTCAAAAAGGTACGACCAATAATTCTCTAGCAAATGTGCATTTGAAAATGTTATACTATTCATACACACCAACACATTACCAACAACTAACTTTTCGTTAACCTTTATATGGGTAAACAATCTTTTTTCCAACGACTTACTGGTGCAATAAACACAGACGAAGAACTGTTTGACGATGAACCAGTGAAAACCAGATCTCTGAAACGTTCTCCGCTCTCAGAACCACTTGAAGAACGAGAACAAGAAGCAGAGCTTGCAGTTGATACAAAACAGACGCCTACTGAAATTATCATAAAAACTATGGTTGCAGGTGTTGCTCCTGAGGATTTGGATGTGTCCATTTCTCAAGAAATGGTTATCATTCGTGGATCACGCCGTGAATCGTATGAGGCAGATGAAGATGATTATTTCCATCGAGAACTATATTGGGGAGCATTCACTAGAACAATACTTCTTCCTGCTGAGGTAAAATCAGAAGAAGCAGTTGCTGAATTAAAACATGGATTATTGACTATTCGACTTCCAAAGATTGACAAGCAAAAACAAACTAAACTTCGTATACGAGCGGTCTAATTCTTCTGTTCTACTTAAGCAAAATCGCCGAGTGTTTACCCACACGGCGATTTTTCTTTGTGCTCAGGGGCGGACTCGAACCGCCGACCCTCTGCTCTTCAGGCAGATGCTCTAACCAACTGAGCTACCTGAGCATATTGGTATGCTATCACTATTTGTTCGTTTTTTCCATCCTAAAAATCAAGTAACACTTTAAGACCTGATTGCTTATCCTGTATATTTTTGAGCATTTTAACAACTGGATCCGTGTAAGGTTGAATAAAATAAAACGCCTTTATAGAAATTCCTATAATAAGTACCCAATATATAGTATGAATAATTCTTCTCAAGATTTGTGCACGATATAACTTACGAAGTAATTCGTTATTCTCCTTCGTCAATTTTGCGGTATTTTCAAGAAGTTTTTTTTCATCTGGACTCATAGGATAAATATTATTTTTTAATACCGTATCTGCCTCAATAGTCCATAGACAAAGCGGTGTAAGAATATTCTATCACTTATTCTCTTTTTGCGCTTATATTCTCTTAACTGCAAATTTTACCTGAGTATCTTTAAAATAAGAATTTCAGAAGCTACTTCTTGCGCTTGAATGATGTGGTCTTCGAATGGCAACACAGACCAGGTAGATCTGTTCGGCAAATTTGATGAGTACTTACATCTTCAAGTTCTTTACGTTCGAAACCGTCGGCGATATATGGCGGAACTATCTTCCCACCTAACTTATCGTCGTCAAAAAACCAAGAATACCCCCAGGTTAGCCACTCATGGCCACAACATCCGGCGTCGGTTTCACCAATAAGAATATACTCATCGACGCATTCTGCGGCACGAAAATCTTTTGTAAAATCAGCACCATAAGGCATCCAAGAAAAAACCACTATTTTCGGTTTATACTTTTCTAAAGCTTCCTTATGGCCGATTGTCTCAACTGGAAAAAAGTTTTTCAAGCCCCATTCTCCAGAGTCAGTAGCTATGACCTTTACTTTACCTGGAAGTTTCGCTTCAAGTTTCTGCTGTAAAAAATAGGTTAATCGACCATTACCTGCTCCGACTTCCAAGATTGTTATTGGAGAATCTTCGGAAGCACCAAGTTCTTCGGCTCGTTGAGACAAGTAATCTCCAAATGCCCTTAAATGTTCCTCGTTAAGAAATTCAAATATAGGATTTTCTTCATTAAAACAAAAATCGTGCCACTCGGGAGGATAAAGTTTTTCCGATTTGAAGGCGAGAGAAAAATCCTCGTGTGTTGGCAAATAAGAAGGGTCTCTTAATCTCTCGCGCAACTCATCGGGAGATAATACTTCTTCCTGTTGCGGGGGAATTGATGCTCTATCAAATGGGTTATTTATGCTCATAAAAATCTATATGTTCAAATTCTGTTTTACAATTTTCAATTTCTCAGAAACTATTTCTTCAACGGACTCTTCGCTTGCTGAAGCAACAATTTTGTTTCTGGTTTGCCACAATACCGATAAACTTTGTAACATCTCAGAAGAAACAAGGTTATTTGCTTTTAGATTTTTTAAAAAATTAGAAAATCCTTGCTTTTTGTCAAAAGCAGGATCAAGCAAATACAAATGGTTTTCTATATCGGCAAATTGTTTTAAAAATTCATAGGAGTTCATAATAGAATTTCTTAAATGTATAACGGTAACGAAAACTTTTAGGGAAGTGTCGCAAAATTGCTAATGCAATTTTGCAATGAATGGTTTCAAGTCATATTATGATGATATATCAAAATACGATTTTCTTCAAATTCAAATTTTGGTGCCCCCGCCAGGAATCGAACCTAGATCCACTCCTTAGGACGGAGTTGTTCTATCCATTGAACTACGGAGGCCACAACGAATTAGCTAAAATACGTTCCCAGCTAGTTCGTTTTGTGCGGGTACCGGGAATCGAACCCGGGTCTCAACCTTGGGAAGGTCGCATTCTACCACTAAACCATACCCGCAATAATTCCTATCTTCATTCCTCTCAACGAAACCAAGAGCGTATTTTTTCCCATATACTGTCTTTGGTTTTAACCTGAGAAGTTGTAGATTCTGTGTCTATAAGCAAGATAACCTTCTCGCCTGGCTTTGCAACTCCGAAACGCTCTCTCAATTCACCTTCAAATCCCTCAGGACTTTCTAGTTTCGCCTTCTCTGACAAAAGAAAAGCTTCTCTCTCTTCTAAATCTTCCTTTTGCGCAAGTGCTTGTGTAAGTTGGAAATCTACAAACTTCTCTCGTTGATACATACCCCAAACACCTCGACCAACAGCAAAAACTAACAAACCGAGTATAAAAAGCGTTATAGGAGAAAAAAATATCCGACGTCTTTTTTCTCTAAGGTGCAAATCTTCCATACATACAGTATACCCGACTTAGAAGAGTAACTGAAAGCCCTCTGGATACCATGCGTTACCATGCTATACTGACATTAAAAGTATTAAGCGTATGTTATTTAATAAAAAAACCCAGCGAGTTGTTAAAATAGCGTGGATCGTCATCGCAATACTAGTTATTATTTCAATGGTAGCACTCTACGTTCCAGCAATTCGATACGGTATTTTCTAATTTTTTACCATTTTGAGGAATACCTCATGAGGAATATTCACCTTTGCTTTTGCAAGCATTTTTTTCTTGCCTCGTTTTTGTTTTTCAAGAAGTTTCTTCTTACGTGTAACATCTCCTCCGTACAAATATCCAGTCACATCCTTACGAAGCGCCGATAAAGTTTCAGACGCGATGATACGTCCCTTAGCTCGCGCTTGGATTTTCGTGACAAACAGTTGTCTGGGAAGCAATTCTTTCAGTTTTTCAACTGTCTTTCGCGCCTCTGTATCAACCACACGTTCAGAAATAACACGAGAAAACGCTGGAACCAGTTCTTCTGCAACAAGAACATCAAGACGCACTACATCTGTTGGTCGCATTTCTCCTATATCGTAAGAAAGCGAGCCATATCCAGAAGTAGTGCTTTTGACAACATCAAAAAATCCACGCATAAGTTCACGCAATGGCATAGATAAATGCAAAGATACACGCCCGTCACGAAGCGTCTTTGAGTTTTGAATAGATGCCTCATGCTCATAAAGAAGAGGCATAAGCGAGTTGATATATTCCTCTGGCGTTATTAGGTGCACTTCAACCCACGGTTCTCTCACCATCTTTGTCGTTCCGTGATCTGGGAAAAGTGACGGAGAATATATTGTTTCTACTCGACCATCGTTATAAGTAACTTCATAGGTGATTGATGGTGTAGTAACGATGATGTCGATATTTGATTCACGTTTAAGGCGCTCTGTAACTATTTCAAGATGTAACATTCCCAAAAAACCGCACCGAAACCCCCTTCCAAGTGTTCCAGAAGACTCTTCCTCATACGATAAAGATGAATCTGAAAGGCGTAGTTTTTCTAATGCCTGTCTGAGCACATGCAAATCATCTTGACTTTCAGGAAACACACTGGCCCATACAACCGGCTTCGGTGCTCTATACCCAGGAAGAGCTGGCTCTGGATTACGAGATAGTGTCAATGTATCTCCTACAGACACAATACCTGGTTTTTTGATGCCGGTTACAATGTAACCGATTTGTCCCGCTTGCAGTTCAGGTAATTGTTTTTCTTTTGGAACAAATATTCCTACTCCGTTTGTTAAAAACTCTTCTCCTGCTTCAACAAATCTAAGTCGATCTTTTTCTCGTACTGTACCAGAAAATATTCTTGTGTGAACTATAATTCCTCGGTGATTGCTATAAGTGTAATCAAACACAAGAGCGCGCAATGAATCTGATTTAGGTGTAAGAGTCGGGGGAGGAATGCGCTCTATGATTGCTTCAATTAATTCACGGACCCCCTGTCCCGTTTTTCCAGAAACACGCAATACATCTGATGGATCACAGGAAAGAATATCCACTATTTCCATCGTAACCTCATCTAAATTTGCTAATGGAGAATCTACTTTTGAAATAACGGGGATTATGGTAAGCCCCTGCTCCTGCGCCATAGATAGAGTAGTAAGGGTCTGCGCCTGTACCCCCTGTGTTGCATCAACCAAAAGCAAAGCGCCTTCAACTGCTTTTAGCGCTCGCGATACTTCGTAAGAAAAATCGATGTGTCCCGGTGTATCAATAAGATTTAGTGCATATGTAACACCTTCTTTGGAAAACTCCATTCGTACTGGAGACATTTTAATTGTTATCCCGCGTTCTCGCTCTAGATCCATAGAATCAAGAACCTGTTCACGCATCAGTCGCCGTTCAACAGTATGGGTCACCTCAAGCATGCGATCAGCAAGCGTTGATTTCCCATGATCAATATGAGCTATAATCGAGAAATTTCTAATGTGTTCAAATGCCATATAAGCGCTACTATCCTATCAGAAAAAAATATGTTTCCTAGATTTCTTCTGGGTCCGGAGCAATAGGCCTTGCAGAAAGAAACTTTGAGTGTACTGCATGCCAAATCTCACGAATCTCGCTGTTCCCCAACAACAACAACGTACCCACACCTATCAACGCTCCAAATACCCCAGCGACAAGTCCATGGAAAAACACTCCTCCAAAAGAATATAAATCCACAAATCGCTGAGTCATAGAAAGAACTGCATAGGCAGATGCTCCCGCAATAACTGCCGAAGCAAAACTTTGCCACAATGAACGGTACAAGTCATACGGAATGTGTCCACCTAAATCACGCCGAAATAATATCCAAAAAATTAAAGCATTTACAATCATACCGACTGAATATCCCAAAGCTATCATAAGAATCACCGTGCCTGGGACTCCTTCAACACGAAACAGCGACTCTATGAAAAATGCAAATACTTCGTTACTCCTAAACAGAGCAATACCTGCATAAGCAATAACTATCGTCAATACTGAAGAGCCTATATTAATCCAAAACGGACGAGAAGTTTTTCCTGCTGCATAATATCCACGAACAAACAGAAGCATTAATCCGTGAGCAGCTAGTGACAGCACAAGTACTGCCATTGTAGATGCTGTAAGTCTTGTGGCGGTCCAGTCAAAAGCACCTGATCCGAGAAGAACACGAACAATATGCGCGCGAAGAACGATGAATAAAGTAATTGTAGGAATTGTCCAAAACAAAATATGACGAACAGCAGTAATTATATGAGAGAGAAACACTTCTCTATCTCCGTTGGAAAATAATTTAGACAATGTTGGAAATGCAGCTACAGAATACGACACACCTATGATTGCAAGTGGAGCAAGATTTATATTCATAGCAAAAGTAAATACTGCGATAGATCCTTCTTCAAATTGTGATGCTATGCCTATAAGCACAAGAAGGACAATTTGGTTGAATGCAAGAGTCATTGTTCTAGGTATAGAAACGCGAACGATAGAAAGTATGTCAGACCATGAAATGGAAAAAGTCAATCTTGGCATCAGACTCTCACGCACAATAGCCGGGATTTGAATTGCAACATGTAAAAATGAACCGACGATAACACCATAAGCCAATCCTTGAGGACCAAACATCGGATATAGAAAGACAATACCTCCGATAATTCCGAGGTTGTAAAGAATCGGAGAAACAGAATATAGTAAAAAACGTTTCTTTAACTGTGTAACTGACGCAACAATGTTGGAAAACCCCAGAAGGATCGGAGATAAAAGTAAAATACGCGTCAGTGTTACTAACGTTTCAAATTGATCACTCGAAAAGCCCGGATAGAGAAAGTGTGAAAGCCGTGGAACAAAAACATACAATATTGCACTAATTCCCACCATGAACAACGTGAACACAGTAGTAACTTCAGATAAAAAAGTACGCGCTGATTCTATGTTTTCTTCTACACGCTTGGTAAGAAATGGTATAAGAACGAATAGTGAAACAAAAGATGCGACGGAAGCAAACACGACATCAGGGATACGAAACGCCGCATAATACACATCAAGTGTACTGCTTGCTCCAAACGTGTGAGCAAGCATACGATCACGAACAAGCCCTAGCACCTGTGACACAAACGTAAAAGATGCTATTACGTAAGCCGCTGAATGCAGGCCTTCTACTGTGCGTGAAAAGAAAGAGAAAATTCTTTGCATCATAAATACTTTTTCTGAATAACTTAATAATAACAATACTTTTGTAGTCGTGCACTAAACAATAGAATTGCAAAATACTGTTGCGAGAGTATACTGTTCCTGCCCGTACAAGGCGATTGCGCCTGTCAAACTTTGACAGAGTGAGGAAAGTCCGAACATGTCCAATTTAACCACTAAATGGAAAATTGGAGGACGGTAGCGGGTAACGCCCGTCGTGCGCAAGCATAGAGGTGCGAGCAGTGACGGTCTGCGCGGTAACGCGCTGACAATCCCTAGTTGGATTAATCCGACGGCAACGTCGGGGTGAAACGGCTAAATCCTTACCTACATGCAAGGTCGTGCTCCATCTTAAAGTGGAGAGTACCGCAAAGATTTCGTCAGTAATGACGAAACAAGAGAAATAATCGCCATCTCGACTTAGTCGAGATACAGAATTCGGCTTACTAGTACGAGCAACATC
>JAPXOG010000014.1:4639-17255 GCA_033811555.1 Minisyncoccota bacterium | reverse complement strand
TGCTACATCAGAGCAAATAGAAGAGCAGGCAAAGAAGGAGGGGATGATGACTATGCTGGAAGATGGAATTTTTAAGGCGGTACAGGGATTCACAACACTTGAGGAAGTATTGAGAGTTATTTCTGAATAGCTTTTTGCTTTCCAATCGATAGTCAAAAGATTTAAATTTGATTTTGTATGTGATTTATGTGCGTGTTTTTGCACTGTATGTTTTTAAAAGTATGCGATAATATCAGCAATGGCACGTTTTAAGTACAAAGCGGTGATGGCAACTGGTGGAGTGTATGAAAAAATTGGTGAAGCCGAAACCATCACACAACTTGCACGCGATCTTAAAGAGCAAGGAGATACGTTGGTTTGCGCAACTCCAATAGTCCACAAGGAATGGTATCGTCGCATTAACGTAGATATTGGTGGCATAAAGCTGGTGGAAAAGATTTCGTTTGCAAAAAATCTTGCAGCAATGGTTGATGCAGGTTTAACAGTATCTCGAGGTATCGCAATTATGGAACACCAGACCGCGAGCAAAAAATTTCGAGATATTCTTTCACAAATTGGTGGTGAGATTCAGAAAGGAACGGCGTTTTCACAGGCCGTTGCGAAATTTCCGGAGGTGTTTTCGTCTTTGTTTGTTGCAATGGTTCGCGCAGGTGAGGAAAGTGGTAAACTCGGGGATTCTCTTCGTACAGTAGCTGAACACATGGATCGTAGTTTTGCACTACGCAGGCGTATCCGTGGCGCTTTAATGTATCCGACAATAATACTTATTCTGATGGTTATTATTGGTATAGCTATGATGATATATGTCGTTCCAACTTTGACTGCGACGTTTAAGGAAATGAATGCAGATCTCCCAGCTTCAACAGAGCTTATAGTTAAGATTTCAGATGGATTGGTAGCACATCCTATTTTGTATACACTTGGAATCGTTTTAGTAATTGGCCTAATTGTTTTGGGTTTGCGCACAAAGCAAGGAAAACGTGGTTTTGAGTTTGCGCTCATGCATTTACCAGTTATAAAAGTTATAACGCAACAAACAAACTCTGCTCGTATGTCTCGAACACTCTCTTCTCTTTTGTCGTCCGGAGTTGATGTTGTGTCGGCACTCAATATTACGGGGGAAGTATTGCAGAATTCTTATTACAAGGAAGTTTTGGAAGTAGCAGAGACAGATGTGCAGAAAGGTACTACAATTTCCAATGTGTTTGAGCGATACCAAAAAATATATCCTCCTATGGTGACTGAGATGGTTGCGGTTGGCGAGGAGACCGGGAAATTGCCAGACATGCTTTTGCAGATAGCCACGTTTTTTGAGGCGGAAGTAGATCAAAAAACCAAAGACCTCTCTACTATAATTGAACCGATTTTAATGGTTGTTATTGGTGCTGCGGTCGGTTTTTTTGCTGTATCTATGATTATGCCGATTTATTCAATATCATCTAGTATTTAGTATGAGACGAGGCTTTACACTTATCGAGGTTCTTGTAGTGATTGCAATTCTTGTTGTACTTTCAGGTGTCGTGATAGTTTTTGTACGGGAATATATGCGCGGACAGGCTCTCTCTAGCAGTATCACTTCAATTTCAGCAATGCTTTCTGATGCAAGAACAAGAACTCTTTCAGGAAAAGGAGGAGTACAATATGGGGTGCATTTTGGCGAAGATTCTGCTGTGCTTTTTTTAGGATCAACATATATTGATGGAGCAGAAGGGAATGAGATTACGAATTTATATTCTCGCGTTACTATAAAGAATGTAGATTTGTTCGGTGGCGGGCGTGATGTTGTGTTTGATAAACTTACAGGAAATGTTGCCAATCACGGAACTGTAACTCTTGAGCTCATCAGCGATTCTTCTCGTCAAAAAACAATTACCATACAAAAAACCGGACTTGTTTCATACGAATAAACAATGAATTACAACGCACATACAAAAAAGCAGGGTATCGGAATGATAGAGATCATAGTTGGAATAGGTATTTTTATAACGGTTATCATATCGGTTGTAAGCGCTTATCGTTTTTTGATGCGCTTTTCAGGCATGACTTCGCGTACCGTGAAGGCGCATTATCTTCTTGAAGAAGGTGCCGAGGTTGCGCGTATTCTTCGCGATTCAGGATGGGATATGTTTACTAGCCTTGCTTTAGATACACCGTATTATTTGGCGCGTAAAGGGAATTCATGGGAGGCCACTACAACTACACAAGTAATTGAAGATGGCTTTTATAGAACAATGTTACTTTCAGAAGTATATCGCGATGCAAGCGGTGATATTGCCATATCGGGAACACTTGATTCTGGAATGCGTTTTGTAACTATTTCTGTTTCTTGGTTGCGCGGAACATCAACAACGACTCGCTCTATGTCACTGTATTTAGCAAATCTTTTTGAGTAGGTATGAATATGGCACTACGACAAAAATTACGCACTCATAAACAAGGCCTGACGCTTATTGAAACTCTTATGTATGTTTCAGTGCTTACACTAGTTTTGGTTGTCGTGCTATTGGCAATTGTTGGTGTGTCTCGTGCGTATACGTATACACAAGCGCAAACACGTATTGGGCGAACAGCTGAAATTGTACTATCGCGTATGGTTCGTGAAATTCGAGCCGCACAAAAAGCTGATACTGTACAGAGTTCGTTTGGCACGCATCCAGGGGCACTTGCACTTACTACATCAAATCCAACTCGGACAGCGCGTTTTTATATAAGCAATGGAGTAATGCGTTTTGAAGAAAACGGTGTATATGCTGGTGACTTAACTCAAGAAAAAGTTACAGTCGATTCATTTATAGTGCGACATATACAAGTAGATTCATCAGATGCAATTAGCATTGAGCTTACTTTATCATCTGCTGGTACAACAGGTACAACGTCTGAAACATTTTATGCAACAGCTGTAATGAGAGGTTCTTACTCGCAATAGAATCATATGTATAAACAACAAGAAGACATGAAAAAATGTGTATCACTTCAGAGGGGGCAGGCGTTTATTCTTACTATCTTGGCGCTAATTTTGACATCATCTGGAGTTATTTCCGCGATGTTGTTCCCAGTGGTAACCGATATGTCTTCAGCCCGTGAAACTTCATTAGGTGGACGCTCTTATGCTGTGGCAGAATCTTTAGTTGAAGATCTGACTTATCGTATACGCAATGGTATGCCAACTGGCTCTACTGAATCACTTACGATAGATGGTGATACTGCACAGGCTGATATTACAAGTAATGGGCCATTCGGCGAGATTGTTACAGTTGAAGGAAATGCAGATGGACGTATTAGAAAAATACAAGCAACACTTAATGCAGGTGATGGTGCAACATTTAACTATGGAGTTCAGGCTGGGAACGGTGGATTTTATCTTTCAAATAATTCAGGAGTTGAAGGAAATGTGTATTCAAATGGAGATATTATTGGAACAAACGGTTCGTTTATTACAGGTACTGCAATTGCAGCAAATACTGTTGCACTTGATAGCAACCAATCTAATACAACCCCTCTACCACCAACAAATGACTTGGTGTTTGCTACTTCTAGTGCGCGTGAGGATATAGCTCAAAGTTTTAAAGTGAGCATGACGGGCCAAATAAATAAAGTTCAGGTATATCTGAAGAAAACAAGCACACCATCAAACCTTACGGTACGTATCGTGACAGATAACAACGGCTCTCCGAGTAACACAACACTTACATCTGTCTCTTTGAGTGCGTCGCAGGTTACTGGTTCATATGGATGGATTGAAGCTGTATTTCCATCCAATCCTCTTCTCGTAAAAGATACCACTTACTGGCTTGTGTTGGACGCATCATACAACTCAACAAAGTATTACACAGTAGGTGGTAACGACGCATATCAACATGGTACAGCTAAACTTGGTAAATATGGTGGCTCATGGTATGACTCAATTCCTTCAGACAAAGATATGTACTTCAATGTGTTTTTGGGAGGACTAACTTCAACAATTAGTAAAGTGACAATTGGGAAAAACGGTGTAGGAACTGCACATGCGCATACAGTTAATAATTCAACAGTAGCGTCAACTTTGTATT
This sequence comes from Minisyncoccota bacterium, assembly GCA_033811555.1. Taxonomy (GTDB): domain Bacteria; phylum Patescibacteriota; class Minisyncoccia; order Phycocordibacterales; family EsbW-18; genus EsbW-18. The sequence continues at coordinate 13,206 of JAPXOG010000014.1, read as the reverse complement.
GCAAGACAGGGTCGGGTAACAATAAAGCGTGTGATACTTCACTACCAGATCCTTCACCAATAGGATATCCGGTGTCTGAAGCAAATATAGCTGAATGGAAGAGAATTGCTGAAAGTGGAACAATTATAAATGGCAATTACACTATAACTGCTACAAAAACCACAATAGGTCCGATAAAAATAAATGGCAATTTAACGATTACCAACAATGCAACTATAACAATGACGGGGAACATTTGGGTTACTGGAGATATAAAAATGTATAACAATTCACTTATAAAACTTGATACAGAGTATGGACATAACAGTGGAGTGATAATTGCTGATGGAAAAATTTCTGTAGGAAACAATTCGACGTTCCAAGGATCCGGACAGTCAGGTAGTTATGTGTTGGTACTTACAACAAGCGCATGTCCTGATGCAGATGGTTGCTCTGGTGAGCCGGCAATTTATGTCAGTAATAATACCGGAGGAGCTCTTTTAAATGCTCAGCAGGGAACTGTATCTATAACAAACAACGTCAACATAAAAGAAATAACTGGATATAAGATTTCAATAGGTAACAATACCAAGGTTACTTATGAACTTGGTCTTGCAAACGTAAACTTTGTTTCTGGGCCTTCAGGAACTTTTGGAATTACTGGTTGGAAAGAGATGTAGAATTTTCTATGAAAAAAATTATTTTTGTAGCTAATTGGAAAATGGATCCCGTGTCACGAAAGGAAGCGGTATCGTTGTTGGGTGAAACAAAACGCGTTGCGCGTACTGCTCGTACAACTACTGTAATAGTGTGTCCTCCTTTTGTACACATTCCTGCGTGTACTCGTCTTCGCTCAGATGCAGTTATACTCGGAGCCCAGGATTTGTCATTGTTCGCAGACGGCGCACATACAGGTGAAGTGTCTTCTGCAATGTTGAAAGAGTTCGGTGTTCGTTATGTTATTGTTGGCCACTCCGAGCGTCGACGTTTGGGAGAAACAGATGCAATTGTCGCGCAAAAAACAAAGCTCGCACTGCGTAACGGACTCCGTCCTATAATGTGTGTCGGCGAATATGAGAGAGGAGTTCACGGAGAACATCTTGCGACACTTGAACATCAGATTAAATCTTCACTTAATGGGATTTCTCGAAAGACGGTTAAAGGACTTATTGTGGCGTATGAACCTCTTTGGGCGATAGGTAAAAGCTTCAAATATGCGATGCGTCCTTCTGAAATTCACGAAGCAGTTATTTTTATACGTAAAATTTTGGTGAAATTGTTCGGACGAGGTGTTGGATCGAGCATTCCTATTTTATACGGAGGTTCTGTTGAAAAGGAGAATATCGCAAACATAGTATTTCAGGGAGGTGCAGATGGAGTATTGGTTGGTCACGCAAGTCGAAACACTGCACAAATTCACGGGATGCTCAGAGCAATTACTGAGTATGGCAGTAGTTAAACCAAAAAAATTGGCTGAAGCAAATATAGTCCGCGGAATGCGGGTAGTTCTTCGTGCGAATCTTAATGCTCCGATAGAGAACGGACACATCACAGATTCGTTTCGTATTGATGAAGCTCTGAAAACCATTCAGCACCTTAGTGAGTTGGGTGCTAGGACTGTAATTATCGGTCATAGTTCCACTCCTGGTGCGTCACTTCTACCTGTATATGAAGAGATAACAAAAACAGTGCGCGTGACATTTGCTGAAGACCCTGTTTCTAAAGAATGTAAGAAGAAAGTAGGTCTTCTTTCTGAAGGAGAAAGTGTTTTGTTTGAAAATCTTAGGAAAAATCCTGGGGAAGAACGCAATGTAGATCTTTTTTCACGTGAACTAGCATCTTTTGGAGAGATTTTTGTAAATGATGATTTTTCCTCAGCACATCGGCCTCACGCCTCTGTTGTGGGTATTCCAAAATACTTGCCTTCATACATGGGTTTACGATTTGAGTGTGAATATGAAAACCTTTCTCGAGCATTTAATCCAGAGCATCCTGCGGTAGTTGTTTTGGGTGGATCAAAAACGGCAACTAAACTGCCGATTGCACTGCGTCTTGCTGGAAGTACAGATCACGTCTTTATTGCTGGTGTTTCGGGCTCTGTTTTGTTACAAGCGAAAGGGAGAAATATTGGACAATCTGTTGTTGATGTTGTTCCTAACAGCATTGTTCGTAACGTTCTTGCACAAAAAAATATTACAACATACTCCGATGTTTTGGTTGTTGATAGTGACGGAGATGAGTTAGTTGTTTCAGCTGATCACGTGATGGAAGATAACACTATTGTAGATGCGGGACCGGAAACAACGGCATCCATTGTAGAGGCAATCAGCCGTGCAGCATTTGTGTTGTGGAATGGACCGCTTGGTTGGTATGAGAAAGGATATATAACCGCAACACATGAAGTAGCAAGAGCAATTGCGCGTTCAAATGCTTATAGTGTAGTTGGAGGAGGAGATACACGAATAGCGCTTAAAACAACAGGAGTCGAGAAAGAGATTTCGTTTTATTCAACAGCTGGAGGTGCTATGCTTGAGTTTCTGTCAAACAAAACTCTACCAGGTATTGAAGCTTTAGTTTGAGTTTGATTTATACCAGTTACTCTGGTACGCTCCTGAAAGGACAATGCGCAAATGCGCAAGAAAGGAGCACAATGCTTATCAAGCTTTGCCATACTCAAGGTTGTTGCCCGGTTCTTCGAGTGGCAGGTAGTATTGCCACGATCACAGACGACTCCGGCGGGAGCGTGGAGCTCTCGCTCGAGGAGCTCGGCCACCTCTTTCAAGTATTGGCTGAGTTCTTTCGAGATCGAGATAAGCACGATCCAGCTCAGATCGAACTGGACTTCGGCGATTGATTAAGGGACACTCTTTTTTAACCTCGCTTTGGCGAGGTTATTTTTTTGTGTATTTATTTTTACGCCAATGCACGACGAATTTTTTCACCAATTTCACGCATCTGTTTGTAATCGTTATATTTTTTTTGTGGCCAATATGTAAATCCGTCATCAGCTTCTCTTGGGATAACATGTACATGGGCATGAAATATAACTTGCCCAGCGGTTGCGTTGTTGTTTGAGATGATATTTATCCCTTCAACTCCGGTTGCTTGTAGTGCGCGAGCAATTTTTTGTGCGGTTTCGTATACCTCATGTACCGCAGAAGTTGGCATGTCAAATATGTTTTCGTAGTGTTTTTTCGGAAGCACAAGAGTATGCCCAAAGTTGTTTGGACTTATATCAAGGAACGCAAACGTGTGATCGTTCTCATACACTTTTTCAGCGGGCATGGCTCCTGTTATGATTTTGCAAAAAAGACAGTCAGACATACCTATTTATTATATCGTTTACGGGAATTATTTTAAGTATACTCAAATACCTGCACATTAGTAGAGACATATTAGTATAGAGAGTTGTTTGTAAGGTGGTGGTATACTGCAATGCCATGCAACAAAAAAGATACACAATCTCAGAATCTTCAGAGGTAAATAACAAAGAAGAACTTACAGAATACTCAGAATTTGTTCGTGCTTTGTTGTGGCGTCGAGGCATTTATACATCAGATGAAGCGGGTGTGTTTTTAAAACCTGATTGGAGTCGTGATGTGCTTGATCCGTTTTTGCTTACGGATATGGAGAAGACAATTGAGCGTATTCTCCGGGCTATGAAGAATAACGAAAAAGTAACTCTGTTTTCCGATTTTGATGCAGACGGAATCCCCGCGTCTGTTGTTATGCACGATTTTTTCACAAAAGCAGGTTTTCATAATTTTTCAGTTGTTATTCCGCACCGCAACACGCAAGGGTTTGGTCTCAATGACGAGGTGATTACCGAATGTATAGAAAATGGTACGAAACTGATTATAACGATTGATTGCGGTATGGGGGATGCGAAACATATAGTGCGTGCAACAGAATCGGGTATTGAAGTTATTGTCACAGACCATCATTTACCAGGCCTTGAAATACCGAAAGCATTTGCAATTGTAAATCCTAATCAGGAGGGCGATAGGTATCCAAATAAACATCTGTGTGGTGCGGGGGTTATATTTAAAATTGTTCAGGCGCTTGTTTCAAAAAATAATCGACTGGTTCCAACTGGATATGAAAAATGGCTTTTAGATATGGTTGGGATTGCGACTCTATCGGATATGGTGCCTCTTATAGATGAAAATCGGGCTATTGCATATTACGGTCTTGTGGTATTACGCAAATCTCACCGAGTAGGTTTGAAAGCGCTTCTTTCGCAACAGCGAATCAATCAGCGCATGATTACTGAGGATGATGTTGTGTTTTCTGTAACACCTCGTATCAACGCTGCGTCGCGTATGGATGCACCTGAGCTTGCGTTTGAACTTCTATCTACCCAGGATGAAGTGCGTGCAGAGGCGCTTGCAAAACATCTTGATTCAATAAATAACGAAAGAAAAGGGGTTGTAGCGCAGATGAGCAAAGAGATTCGCGTAAAAGTAGGAGATGAGCACGAGGAATCTGTGCTTGTAGTTGGCAATACGCACTGGAGACCAGGGCTTTTGGGGCTTGCTGCAACTCGTGCTGTTGAGGTGTACGGAAAACCAGTATTTGTGTGGGGAAGAGGCGAATCAACGGTTATTAAAGGTTCTGTGAGAGGTGACGGTAAGATCGATGTAATGACTCTTATGCAAGAAACAAGAGAGCTTTTTTTGGAATTTGGTGGTCACAAACACTCTGGAGGATTTTCTATTACTGTTGAGAATTTAGTGAAATTGCCTGAAGCGATTAATGATGCTCATGCACGGCTTGTGAAAAAAAATGAAAACCCTGAAGATCCAGTAGTAGTTGATTTAGCGCTTTCTTTAGATGATGTGCACTCTCGCACTTTGGCGGAAGTATCAAAACTTTCTCCATTTGGTGTTGGAAATCCTAAACCTGTGTTTGTGTTTGAGAATATTACAGTTAAAGGAGTGGAGTGGTTTGGAAAAGAGAAAAATCATATAAAACTTTTGTTTCGTGCACCTAGTGGCGGACATGTGCAAGCAATCCAATTTTTTGCAAAAGGAAACGAAAACTTTGAATCAATCCAAGAGGGGCAAGTAATCACGCTTCTAGGTTCACTTGAACGAGGGCAATATGGACGTGATAAAGGAGTTCGATTACGAATAGTTGAAGTGGTAAAATAATTTTTCAGTGCTCGTATATTTTGCGTGGTAAACTAGAAGCATGGAATACACTATACATACAGACGGTGGGGCTAGAGGAAATCCAGGGCCTGCTGGTATAGGTTTTGTTATTTCAGATGAATCAGGGAAAATCGTAAAAAAAGTGGGGGCTTATGTAGGTGTACAAACAAATAACTGGGCAGAATATGAGGCGCTTATTTACGCGCTTACAGAACTCAAAAAAATTATCCCGAAAGAAAAAAGAGAACAGGTGCGAGTAGATGTACGTATGGATAGTGAGCTTGTAGTTAAGCAATTAAACGGAGAATATCAGATAAAGGAAGAGTCTATGCAGAAGCAATTTATCAGAGTATGGAATCTACGTGTTGGGGAATTCCCAAATATTAACTTTTCTCACATTCCACGAGAAAAAAACAAAGAAGCGGATTTATTGTATAATAAGGCATTGGATGCTCATGAATCGCGATAGTCAAACTTTAAATTTAAAATAATAATAAGATATAATTGTAAAAAGTTATAAGTAGAATTTTATTAACAAGTAATCTTTTTTGAATTTCTTTCGAAGTTCGGATTTATTAAATATATGTTTAAAGGATTTATAAAATTTATTCGCGAGCAAGGAATCATAGGGCTGGCCATAGGATTTATTCTAGGGGGCGCTGTATCAAAAGTAGTGGGAGCGCTGGTTTCCGATATAATCAACCCAATTATAGGACTTATATTTGGCTCAAGAGCAGGGTTAGCTGGCTTTATGTTGGGTCCAGTTGCACTCGGCAGTTTTATCGCAGTCGTTATAGATTTCCTCATCATTGCAGCGGTCGTGTATTACTTTTTCAAAGGGTTAGGTTTGGATAAGTTGGATGTGAAGAAGGAGGGGTAAATGGCAGTTTAAATTTTTTTCACAAAAACTTCGGACACTATTTAAGTGCCCGGAGTTTTTGTTTACGCTGGAATATTGGGAATAGCATCCGGCATTGCATTGCGCGGTGTTTTTTATGTGCCAGGTGTTTTTACTGTCTCCTGTGCGTGCCTCAGTGTTATTGGTATTGCATTGTGCATGAAAAGAAATACTCTAAGGAGCACTGTATGGTGTGCAGTTTTCGTGACTCTTTTAGGAGGTTCATTAGGAGTGCTTCGTGCTGATATTGAGTTTTCGAAAAATACACACCTACTTGATGCGCGCTTGGGCCAAACAACTCTTGAAGGGATTGTTGTGCGCGAGCCAGAGTTTACTGAATCCTCGCAAAAGATGCTTGTGGCTGTAACTTTAGAAGAAAAAACTGCACGAGTGTACATTATTACAAACCCGTTTCCTGAGTTTCGATATGGGGATACAGTTCGTGTTTCAGGAAATCTACGAAGGCCAGAACCGTTTACAACTGATGAAGGAAGAAAGTTTGACTATCCAAGATTTCTCGCAAAAGAAGGAGCATACTACCAAATGATATTTCCAGAAGTAGCTGTAGTTTCAAGGGATGGCGGCAATGCATTGTATCGTTTGTTGTTTTCTGCACGACGAGGGTTTCTTATGGCAATAAGATCTTTTCTCTCTGAACCCAGTGCTGGGCTTGTGGCTGGTGTGACTGTTGGCGAGAAAGGTGGTATAGACAAACAAACAGAAGAGATGTTTAGGCGTGTTGGTCTTATACATATAGTTGTGTTGTCTGGATACAACATAACTGTTGTCTCAGATATGGTTATGCGCATACTTTCGTTTCTTCCGAGAGTTTTAATGTTGACGTTTGGAGGTGTGGCGATTTTGTTTTTTGTTGTTGCTACAGGAGCATCGGCAACGGCGGTGCGTGCTGGAGGAATGGCGGTTCTTGCGCTTTGTGCGCGGTATGTAGGTGCCCGTTATGACATTGTGCGCGCATTATTTTTTGTTGCTGGAGGTATGTTACTTTACAATCCTTACACGCTTTATGATCCTTCGTTTCAACTTTCATTTCTTGCAACTCTTGGCCTTATCACTTATTCCCCAATTTTGGAACGTAAATTGTTTTGGGTTCCTAAAATTTTATCACTCCGCGAAACACTTTCGACCACTTTAGCTACACAATTATTTGTGTTGCCTTTGATTGTTTATCTAAGTGGACAAGTAAGTCTTGTGTCCGTTTTTGCAAACATAATTGTTCTTCCTGTTGTACCTATGTTGATGTTTTTTGGGAGCGTTTTGGGCATTGTTGCTGGAATATTTTCTCACGCAGGATTTGTCCTATCGTTTCCAGCTATGGCTGTCTCAGAATATGTGCTAAACGTAAGCGAAATGTTTTCACGGATACCGTATTCTTCAGTACAAGTACCGTATTTTTCAGAAGCGATAGTGTGGTGTTCGTATGCCGTTTTGGTGATAATACTTATACGCTCGCGCGTACGAACCAGTCATGTATCTTCTCCCAATTAAGCGCACTGAGATAATCGTCTACGTAGATGCCTTTTTCAGAAGAAGGTTTATCCATAAGATATGCGTGTTCCCACATATCCAAAGCAATGATAGGAACAAGGCCAGTAAGATGTCCTAAGTGCTGTTCATCTACCCATTGCATTAAAAGACGGTTTGTTGATGGATCATAATACAGCATGGCCCAACCTATACCACGTGTTGTGGCAAGTGTCTTGAACCTGGAAAAGAATGACTCAAAATTGCCCCATGTGTCAGAAAGAGCTTTGTGAAGAGGGGAGGAGGCTTTAAGAGCGAAAGGACCTCCTTCAAGTGCTTGAAAGTAGTATTCGTGGTTACGCATGCCGTCAAATTCAAAGGAAAAACGCCTATGTAGTTCGCCAAGTATGATGGCATTTTCGGTAGGATCATCTGAATATGCTTCAATTTTCCCTAATATACCGTTAGCGTTCTTAACATATCCTTCGTACAGTTTTATATGATTTTCAAGGGTTTTTTGGGAAAATGGGAGATCCTTTGGAAGTAGGAACGATTTAGGTTGAAACATGTTCATAGGTTTGGAAAAACTTTTTGGTTGATAATATCTGCAGTATAGCAAACTCGTTAAAATTGGCTTAACAGAGCCGTATAATTTTATCCTCTTGACAGATAGAATTTCTTGTGGTTAGGTATTGACAAAATTTGGGTGTGGGCTATAATAGAGGCATCTTTCTACGAAAGTGCCGTCCTTCAAGGGCGGCATTTTGCGTACAAGAAATACGCTCGTTGAAAGATAAAATAATGAAAACTTTTGTTCATAATGTGTTACCGAAGCTTTTTGCTAGGATATGCGCGATTGGTCTCATCCACGTGCTTACGCTAGGCACAAGTTTCGTAGCAATCAGCAACCCCTTGTCGGTGTCGGCGGACTTGGAAGGGGAAGCTGAAAAAACTATTACCATAAATGCCGACGAAGAAATCCTTTGGTTTGCTCGGGCTATTTATTCTGAAACAAAAATCGCTTCTGAGCAGAAGTTGGTAGCGTGGGTTATTCG
>JAPXOG010000014.1:0-4629 GCA_033811555.1 Minisyncoccota bacterium | reverse complement strand
TAACCGCGTTGAGTCCGATAAGTATCCCAACAGCTATCGTGACGTTGTACTTCAGAGTGGTCAATTCTCTGGCTTCTCAATTAGTGACAGACAATATCACATCAACACTTCGATGACATTTGAGGACTCAAGCCCGTCATGGGATAGTGCGGTTGCAATTGCCAGAGAGGTGTATACGGCGCCAGAAGCGCTCAGACCTCTTTCCAAAACGGTGATGCATTTCTACTCCCCGATTTCTGTTTCTAGAACACCTTTGTGGGCGCAGGGACGTGTTGCAGAGCACATTGTTCGAGACAACAAAACTGAAGGTATTAGATTCGCATTTTACGCAGATATTAACTAATAAATAAAGAAAACAGCCCCGTACTGGAATTCCAGTACGAGGCTGTTTTTTATAACAATTTTACTAGTATCTCGTATACTTTAATTATGATTTTTAAAAACTGGAGGTTGTTTGGGTTTGCTTTCGCACTTCTTTTATTTTTGACAGGAAGTGTTTGGTACGTTGCTCAGGAATTTGAGCGTGAACCTACGCTTAAAGTTGCTTTTTTGGATATAGGACAAGGGGACGCTATTTTTATTGAAACGCCATCAAGAAAACAGATGTTAGTGGACGGAGGTCCAAACAAATCTGTTGTGCGTGAATTGTCTCGAGTTATGCCGTTTTTCGATCGCTCTATTGATGTAGTTATCAATACGCACCCAGACCGCGATCATATCGGTGGATTACCTGAAGTGTTGAAACGTTACTCAGTATCTCGAGTTCTGGATCCCGGAGTTACATCAGATTCAGGTACATATGGCTATTATCGGCAACTTATAGAACAAAATCCCAATATTGAATACGAAAGCGCTCGACGCGGGCAAATTATAGATTTTGGTGATGGAGCATACGCGCAGATTTTGTTTCCCGATCGAGATATGGACGGTGTCTCAAATGACAATAATGCTTCGGTAATAGTTCATGTGGTGTATGCAAGTACCAGCGTTATGCTAACCGGAGACGCGCCTAAAAAAATAGAGGAGTATCTAATAACTCTTGAGGGGGCAGACCTCAAATCAGATATCTTAAAAGCGGGTCATCATGGTTCTCGTACTTCAAGCTCAGATTCATTTGTAAGGGCGGTTTCTCCTAAATGGGTTGTTATCTCGGCGGGAAAGGATAATTCATATAATCATCCGCACAAAGAAGTGATGGAATTATTTGCGTCTTCTAGCATTGAAGTTTTGGGTACATACGATTTAGGAACGATAATATTTGAAAGTGACGGAAAAACCTTTGAATTACGCTAAGAAGTTAAGCTTCTAAGTCATGAGATTTAGGTTGTCCCCACAACAACGACAACTCTTAAATGTGATGATGGTACAATTATTAATATTAAGAAGGTTTTTGCTAGCCTAATTTTTTAATATGAAAAAAATACTCTACTCAATATTAATAGTATCTGCTGTGTTTGTAGTAAGTGTAGTAATAATACCGAAATTTTTGTTGGCAGATGATCCCCCAGAGATCAATCCAATTAAAGATGAAATAAGAAGTAGATACTCTTTTCGTAGATACGAAGAAGAAGGAGAAAAAAGTGTTTTGTACGCAATAGCTTCTGACGGAAAAACTTTGTATGTCGGAGGAAGATTCGATGTTGTAACTGACAATAAGATGCATGTAGAGCCAGTATATGAGCGAAAAAATCTCGCAGCTTTTGATGTGGAAACTTTAGATATTTTGCCTTTAGGGGGCTCTGACGAGGAATATTATTGGGATTCAGATGAGATAAAATCCATAGTTATTTCTCCTTCAGACAATGTTTTGTATTTAGGTGGCTCTTATTTCTGTTCTCAAATGAGCTATTCTTCCGAAGATGAGTGTATAGGAGTAGAAAGAAATGGGGTTTTAAAACTGGATTCTTCCACAAACGAAGCAATTGAAGATTTTGATATTGGGTTAGAAGGAGGGGATACTGTTTATAAATTAGCATTATCACCTGATGGCTCAGTTTTATATATAGGAGGGAATTTTTATGAGGTAGGAGGAGAAGAAAGGTGCGGATTAGCAAGTGTAAATACATCAAATGGTTCAGTTACTAGTTTTACAGTAAATTCTTACGAGGCAGGAGATTATCCTACAGATCTTTTAGTTTCTCCAGACGGAAATGTGGTGTATGTCACTGATTCAGAAAAAGGGTTAAGAGGATTAAATAGTGAAACCGGAGAGGTAATCAAAAGCTTCCCTAAACCACTTTTGTTTGAAGATAAATTTAACTCTCTAGCCATTTCCTCAGATGGAGAGATTCTTTATGTGGATGGTAAGTTTGGTTCATTGGTAAAAACAGGAGAAGGGTTTTTATTTGATGAAAGTTCGAAAGATCTTCTAAATAGTCCTGAGGTATTAACAGTACGAGGGGGGGGCGGTTCAACAATCTATACCTCAATTCCTGATGGAAAAGGAGGGTTTTATATAGGAGGTAGTTTTAATAGTATAAATGGAAAAGAAAGGAATAGTATAGCTCATATAAACTCTGATGGAACTTTAGATGAAGCTTTTAATGTAAACCACATTATTAATGATATATCGAGATTTTCGTCAACGGCAAATTCTTTGGTTCTTACTTCAGAAGGGTATCTTTTGGCTGGAGGTAGCTTTACTGTTGATAGTGAAGGCATATATCGTACTCACATATTGGTGTTAGATGCGCTTGACGGAAGTTTGGTATCTGACTTTAGTTTAGAAGGCTCTATGGGAAGTGGAGATGTCAAAACTATTAAATTATCAAAAGATGAAAAAGTTTTGTATGTGGGAGGGAGGTTTGATTATGAATTAGAGGAAGATGTGGAATTACATAATTTACTAGCTATAGATTTATATTTAGATCCGATTAATCTTGAAGTATCGCATTTTAATGTTGGTATAGACGGACCAGTCGTTTTTGAACATGCTTCAGTAAATGCCTTAGAGCTATCAGATGATGGTGAAACTCTGTATGTGGGTGGGTTTTTTGATAAAGTTAATTGTAACTTTGAAGAATGTACAGTTCGATATAATTTAGCGGCTTTTTCAGCCGAATCAGGAGAGGTTATAGAAACATTTGCAGATACAGATGCTCACGAAGAATATGAAGAAGTGAAAAGTCTTAAACTTAGTCGTTCTGGAGAAAGTTTATATGTAGGAGGTTTCTTTAAGTTAACAGGACCAGATTCTATAGAACATAAATCTTTTGCAGAGATAGATTTGGATACAGGAGGAGTAACTTCTATGAAATTACCAGATACTGAATCAGAATATGTTTTTATACATGCAATAGAAAATTCTACTGATGGAGAGACATTGTATATAGGAGGTCAGGGAGACCTAGGGCCATTTTTTGCGGAAATAGACTTGTCTACTATTACAACTACAGATTTTAAGCCTAATTTTTATGCCGAAGATATTTATTTGGGGGCTATAGAAACTATCTCTATAGATCATTCTGATGGAGGGAAAATTTATGTGGGTGGAAGTATTGATGGGCTAGTTTTAGGGGAAAGAAGAAATCTGGTAGCATTCCGTACTTCTGATGGATTAATAGTAGAAGAGTTTGTACCTCAAATGGAAGAAGAAGATGCTATTACTGACATGGAAATAACTTCAAACGGCGGTTCTTTGTATGTGGGCGGAACTATTTATTACATGAATGGAGTGGAAATAAATAATTTAATAAAATTATCTACCAATGATGGCTCTAACACCTCATTTATTCCAAGCTATAACTACGTTGTTAATACAATTACGTTGGCGCCTGACGAAACAGAGTTATATGTTGGATATTCAGAATATGAAAGCCATTATGATGAAGAAATTGAAGATTTTATAATAGATAAAAATGAGGCTTACTTATATGTTTTTGGTTCTGGAGAAGTAGATGACGGAGGTGATGAAGGAGGAGATGACGGTGGTGATGAAGGAGGAGATGACGGCGGAGATGACGGTGGTGATGAAGGAGGAGATGACGGCGGAGATGACGGCGGAGATGACGGCGGAGATGACGGCGGAGATGACGGCGGAGATGACGGTGGTGATGATGGTGGAGATGATGGTTCTTCTGAAGGAAACGGAAACGACTCTGGCAACAGTGGCGGTGGAGGTGGAAGTTCCTCTCGTAAGATGACAAGCGTAGACAATCCTATTAAGAAAATTCTGACGCAACTAATCTCAATACTTACCCAAATGATAGCTCTGCTTTCAAACAACTAACAAACTTAGAAGTTAAACTTCTAAGTGTTGGTACTTACCAAATAATTTTGTAAATATGAAAAAAATCTTTTATACACTAGCAGGAATAGCATGTGCTGTCGTAGTGGTACAGCCAATACCTGTACTCGGCGCACCTATTATGGATGAGACATTAGAGATGGTAAAAAATAAATACATCTTTAATGGACCGATATATGCGACTGTAACTGATGGAGAGACACTATACCTTGGTGGTGAATTTGATGAAATATCGAGGCGCAGTGAAATAGGGGAAGCTATTGCAGTTTCAGACGGGAAATTACTCGTAGGAGGGGCTTTTTCAGGAGAAGGAGAATCGGTATCTCGTCAAGGAATTGTAGCGATAGATCTTTCAACTTATGAATTAACGGACTTTGAACCGG
>JAPXOG010000013.1:0-20519 GCA_033811555.1 Minisyncoccota bacterium | reverse complement strand
ATTGAGTGGTCGCTGTTGATAATTATTCTTGTGTATGACATGCGTCATAAAATAATTCCCGACAGGTTTGTTTACTCATTTTCAGCAATAACTCTTCTCTCTGTATTCCTTTCACCAGAAAGTATAATCGCGATTCCAGAAGGTGTATGGCAGGCGCTGTTTGCAGGGCCAATGCTTGCAATGCCTTTTGCGCTGTTGTGGTTGATTTCTGGAGGAAAGTGGGTGGGTTTGGGAGATGCAAAGCTTTCCCTCGGACTTGGTTGGATGTTGGGTGTAACAAAAAGTATATCGGTATTTTTACTTTCGTTTTGGATTGGAGCTATTATATCTGTTGCGATAGTTTTGTTTGAGAGATACTGTACTCCACATTCTTCGTTGTCGCGTACACACGGACGACTTACAATGAAAGGGGAGGTGCCATTTGCTCCATTTCTGATTTTAGGTACAGGATTAGTTTTCTTATTTGGAGCTGATATTGTTGCGCTATTTCTATGGTAAATACAAAAAATAAACTACACATACACAGAACACTATTTACCGCTTTCTATTCTAGGGGCTTTACGCTTGTTGAACTTATAGTAACTGTGGGGATTTTTGCAGTAATAACATCGACACTTCTTGCTCGTAATAGTAAGTTTAATGACGAAACACTTTTACAAAACGCTGCATATGAAGTAGCCCTATCAATTAGGCAGGCGCAAAACTATGGTATCAATGTGCAGGGGCAAAGCGGAGAATTTGACAAGGCATATGGAGTGCATTTTTTAAAAGACTCGTCTTCGTATGTATTGTTTAGAGATTTAGATGATCCGCCAGATAATATTTATAGTGGAGAAAAAGAGAAGTTAGAGGAATTTAAGCTTGGTCGTGGGTATTCTATCGCACGCATTTGTAAGTATTCAGGCCTAGAAGACCCCTGTAGGAATAGCTTGAGCGGAGACAAAGAAGGGGTTTCTGTGGTGTTTCGAAGACCAGAACCAGAGGCAATTATTACTCCCTCAAGTGATGGGAAGCCCCAACTTTCAATAGATAGTGTTGCTATTGAACTTGTATCTCCTCGTGCGGGAAGTAGGTTTATAGTTGTTCAGCAAACTGGGCAAATAGGGGTAGTACGAGCTTCCGGAAAAGAAGGAGGTGGAGGAAGTATAGAACTTCCGTTTGGAGGTTAAATAAAGTAGAAATAACACATGAAGGAGATTGTTAGAAAAAAAGCAACTTTTCAAAACACAAGCACAGGAGGATTTACACTTGTGGAGATGATAGTCGCTGTTTTTATTTTTACAGTTGTGATGTTAATCGCAGTAGGTGCTTTGTTGTCTGTGCTCAATGCAAACCGTCGTGCTCAGGCTACTAAAGTTGTTATGAACAACATAAATATTGCTCTTGAGAGCATGACTCGTGAAATACGTATGGGAAGGGGTTATCAAGTTCTAGCAGGAAACTCAGGATTTAAATTTACCGATAAAGATGGGTGTGTAATAACATATGGAATAGCAAGAGGAGTAGATAATAAAAAAAGTATCGTGCGCACTCTAGAAAATACTACATCGTCGCTATTCGGCAGTTGTAAGAAAGCTCCAAGTGTCGATGTCCCGATGACTGCATCTGATGTAAATATTTCTACACTGGGGTTTTACTCTAGAGGTACAGGTACGAATGATAGTATACAACCAGCTGTTCTTATTTTGATTAGGGGAGTTGCTGGTGAAACTGAGCGCACTCGCGTTCCATTTGATGTGCAAACATTTGTAGTACAGCGATCTTTGGACAGAGATTAAGAATAAGATATATGCAGGAAGAAAAATATACAAAAGAAGAAAAAAATACAAAGAAGAATGTTGTTTTTAGACGCTCAGGATCTGTAGATTTTTTATTTAAACGCGGATTTACATTTGTGGAGATGTTGGTAGCGATATCAGTGTTGCTACTTTCTATCGTAGGGCCACTATTTTTAGCATCTCAAGGTTTGCGTGCAGCGCGTATTGCACGAGATCAGATCAATGCTAATTATCTTGCTCAAGAGGCAATAGAGTATGTTCGATTCCTGCGCGACAATAATGCTCTTACTAGAAAATCCCAGTGGCTTTTTGATATTATTCCTCCGTGCGATTCTGGTTGTGCTATAGATATAGAGGAGGGATTGCAAACTTGTTCCGGCGATAGATGCAAGGTGTGGTTTCAAGAGAAAACAGGCAGGTATGGCACTCCTGGATTGATGAGTTCTTCAGGTGACTGGATTGAAACAAAATTTTCCAGGATAGTTACAGTTGAAGAAACTGTACCAGACAAGGAGGCAAAGGTCACTGTAATTATTTCGTGGCGCGATGGTGCAATTACGCGTCAATATACGTTAGCAGAGACTCTATTGAATTGGCAACAATAGTATAGAAGATGGAAAAATAAATATGGAATATCTCAACACGAAAAAGAAAGGATTTACTCTTTTTTATGCAATGCTTATTTCTTCGTTGTTATTAGCAGTTGGTCTTGCGGTTCTTAACATTACATTTAAAGAGTTTGTGCTTTCAACTGGAGCCCGTGACTCTGAGACAGCTTTTTATGCTGCTGACTCAGCTTTGGAATGTGCTCTGTATTGGGATTACAAACAAAGACCCTTTGGTTACTACGGCGACAGTTTGGCAAAAGGCCTCTTAGGATATTGGAGATTTGAGGAAGATAGCGATTTACAAAGAGAGCGTATAGTAATCGATACAAGCGGAGAGGAACGACATGGGCGTGTAGGGGAAGATTTTAGTTGGACTGAGGGGAAATTTGGTAACGGTGCCTATTTTAATAGAAGTAAAAAGAGTGTTGTAGATATAGTTGATAGCAAAATTTTAGAATTAAAGGATGATTTTACTATCTCCTTGTGGCATAAAGGTGTTCCAAATGACGGAGTACACAAAATGATCATGGGTGGAAGAGGTAATAGTATTGAGTCGGCAGGGCAAAAATTCGGTTTTATCTCAATTGAAGAAGATAAAAAATTTAAATTGAAATATTTTGTAAGAATCAATGATAGAGAAGAATCGGATAGTGTATATGTGCAATCTTCAGATTTAACTTCTTGGCAATTTGTTGGGCTCCGGCGTAAAAAAAATGGGGTAGTTTCAATATCAATAAATGGAGGGGATTGGCAAGATTTATTTAGAGGAACACCACAACTTGGAACTTTTTATGTAACAGGACTCGGATATGCTCGTAGCCAAATTGGAAAAATACAGTTTTTTGAGGGTAATTTGGATGATGTGCGAGTATACAATCGTGCTCTAAGTGATAGTGAAATTTCAGCTATGTATGAATTGAGAACTGAAGCAGAGTTCGTTCCTCCGGTTGATGTTAATGAGAGCGGAAGTCTTGTGTGTGCAGGGGATAATATAAATGATAGTAGTGGTTGGTGGGTAGGTGCAGATGGAGAAACGGGATGGCATACAGAAAAAATTAATAAAGAAGGAGAGCCAGACAAATGGAAAACTACTTTCGATATTATTTTACCTGATCCAATGGCTAGATCGACCAAAGGCAGGTTGTGTGCTGTAGTAACAGTTATAAAGGGGGCTAACGTACTTACTGAAATAATTTCTCGTGGATATAATACTTGTGATGTAAGCGATAAACGCACTCTTCAACGAGCTATCCGTGCAACATACTAATGTACTTTTAATGTACAATGGTAGGGTTATGACATACCCGGAAGACCGAAAACGTTATAAAGCACTTGTATCTGAGGTGGAGCATCATCAGCGTTTGTACCACACTCTTGATGCCCCTGAGATAACAGATGAGGCATACGATTCGTTAGTACGCGAGCTAATAGAATTAGAGCGTAAATATCCAGAATTAAAACAGTTAAATACTCCAACGGAGAGAGTCGGGAGTTCTGTGTCGGAAGCGTTTGCAAAAGTTAAACACTCGGCACGCCAGTATTCGTTTGATAATATTTTTTCTTCCAAAGAATTATCCGCGTGGGATGAGCGTGTACGTAGATCTCTTTTGAAAGAAGGGGTAGATAACCCTGCAGTTTCCTATTGTGTAGAGCTTAAAATTGATGGATTGAAGGCGATTTTGACATACAAGAAAGGTAAGTTGGTCCTTGGGGCTACACGCGGTGATGGCACGGTAGGCGAAGATGTGACGCATAATATACGAACCATCATAGATATTCCTCATACGCTTTCAAAGCCGGTAGATCTTGTCTGTGTAGGAGAGATATGGCTTCCGGACAATGAGCTTGTGCGTATTAACGAAAAACGAAAAGAAGAAGGAGAGCCGTTGTTTGCAAATGCTCGTAATGCTGCTGCGGGTTCTCTGCGTCAACTTGATTCGAAAGTAACAGCTACGCGAGGTTTACGCGCGTTTGTTTATGATATTGAGTCAATTAACGGTCTTTCGCACCCCAAAACTCAGACAGAAGAACTAAAACTGCTTGAGTTTCTCGGTTTTTCAGTTGAACCTTCATATCGTCTTTGCTCAACTCTGGATGAAATCGAATCATTTTATTCAGAGATGTTTTCAGTGCGACATAAAAAACCGTTTAACATTGACGGAATTGTATTGAAAGTTGAGAATCTTGATCAACAGCGAATTTTGGGATATACAGCGAAATCGCCACGATGGGGCGTTGCATATAAATTTCCAGCACAGCAAGTTACGACTTGTGTTGAAGATATTTCACTACAAATAGGGCGTACAGGAGTATTGACGCCGGTGGCACACCTTGTACCCGTACAAGTTGGCGGTGCAGTAGTATCACGCGCTACACTTCATAACGAGGATTTTATACGAGATCTTGATGTCCGTGTTGGTGACACGGTAGTGCTTCAGCGCGCAGGAGATGTGATTCCGGAAATTGTGTCGGTTATAAAAAGTTTACGAACGGGAAAAGAGAAAAGATGGCAGTTTCCTAAGAAAAGCAGTTTATGTGGAGGTGATGGTTCAGTTGAGAGAATTCCCGGACAATCAGCTTGGCGGTGTGTACATGGAGGTTCTCTATCTCAAGTGCGTCGACAATTTGAACATTTTGTAGGCAAAAACGCGTTTGATATAGATGGTTTTGGGCGTGAGCAGGTAAAACTTTTTCTAGAGCATGGGCTTATAAAAGATTATGCGGATATTTTCTTGCTTTCAAAAAATAAGTTGCTTGCGCTACCGCGCTTTGCTGAGAAATCGGTTGATAATTTATTATCGGCGATTCAGAGAGCGAGAACTGTGACACTTGCGCGGTTTCTTGTAGCACTTTCTATTGAGCATGTTGGAGAAGAAACTGCTCGCGATGTGGCAAAACATTTTGGAACGCTTGAAAAAGTACGCGATGCAACGCTTTCTGATCTTGAGGCGATAGATGGAGTAGGAACAGTGATAGCGGAATCGGTGCACGAATGGTTTCGTGATTCAGAGAACAGTAAAATTTTGAACCGACTGTTGCGGTATGTAACGATTGAAAGTTCAAAAAACGAAATACGAAATGTGAATCTGTCGGGGAAAACGTTTGTGCTTACGGGAACGTTGCAGAGACTTTCACGTGAGGAAGCTAAAGAGCTAATTCGTGCAAATGGCGGAATAGTTTCTTCGTCAGTTTCAAGGAAAACAGATTATGTTTTGTCTGGAGATGAACCTGGGAGCAAGCTAGTCGAAGCTAAAAAATTAGGTGTAAAAGTTATCTCCGAGACAGATTTCAAAAAACTCCTAGATAAACAAGGTTAAACCTCGAGGATTTGTTTCTTTTTGCTTATAAAATTCTGGTACAATAAGTATTATGACTGTTTCTAAACATGATATAGAAAATCTTGCGAGATTAGCTCGAATAAAAATAGACGAGGAAGAAGTAGGGGCACTCACGAAGGATTTGGAGCGTATTTTGGCGTTCGTGGATGAACTTAAAGAAGCAGATGCACCGTCGCAAGAGGAGGTATTGGTTGGTGAAGTGCGCAACGTATTACGCGATGATGTGGAATTGCATAAAGGTGGAGAATACACCGAAAAAATACTCAAGAATGCTCCATCTCGGGAAGGTGATTATATAAAGGTGAAAAACATTTTGTAGTGGTATGACAATTGATATTTTGAAACTTTCAATATCGGATGCGCGTAAAAAATTGGATGCAAAAGAATTTACCGCTGTTGAGTTACTCGATACATGTCTATCAAATATCTCTGAGCGTGACTCCGACATTCATGCATTTATTGAAATATATGAAGATGCGCGTGCAATGGCAGAGCTTGCAGACAGAATGATATCAGATGGTAAGGTTTCGGCGCTTACTGGTATCCCTATAGCTATTAAAGATAATATATGTGTATCCGGGAAGCGTGTAACAGCCGCTTCAAAGATTTTAGATGGATTTCTTGCTCCATACGATTCGACAGTGGTATCTAAGCTTAAAGAGGTGGGTGCGGTTTTGATAGGGCGTACGAATATGGATGAGTTTGCAATGGGATCTTCTACTGAATATTCAGCTTACGGACCGACCAAAAATCCACTAGATACAACACGAGTTCCTGGAGGTTCGTCAGGAGGTTCGTCTGCTGCGGTTGCTGCAGGATTTTGTTTGGCATCTTTAGGTTCTGATACTGGTGGTTCAATAAGGCAACCTGCAGCCCTATGTGGAATCGTGGGGTTAAAGCCGACATATGGTAGGGTGTCTCGCCATGGACTTATTGCACTTGGTTCTTCACTCGATGTTATTGGTCCATTAGGAAAAACAGTGAGTGATGTGGAATCTGTTTTTGAAACAATATCTGGTAAAGATGTTATGGATTCAACCACGGTAGATATGAAAGATTACAAACAAGAAATAAACCTCGAACACAAAGTTCCAAAAAAAATTGGAGTGCCTAGGATATTTTTAGAGGAGAACAAGTTGCGAAAGAATGTTGCTGAAAATTTTGAATCTGCACTTGTACGCCTTGAGCAACTCGGATATGAGCTGGTTGACATCTTGTTGCCGAATGTACGTTATTCAGTACCCGCATATTACGTTATTTTGCCAGCGGAAGCGTCTTCAAATCTTGCGCGCTTTGATGGAGTAAAATACGGAATTCATAAAGACGGTGAGGATCTTATCGGCGATTATTTTTCAACTAGAGGAGACGGATTAGGAAAGGAACCTCGTAGACGCATCATGATTGGAACGTATGTTTTATCTTCGGGATATTATGAAGCTTATTACAATCGTGCAAATTCGGTTCGTAAACTTATCTCTAAGGATTTTGACGACGCTTTTAAGATTTGTGATGTAATAGCTACACCGACAACAGCTGGACCCGCGTTTCGTTTTGGTGAAAAATTAGAAGATCCTGTGCAAATGTATCTGGAAGATATATTTACTGTTTCTTCAAATCACACAGGAATGCCAGCCATGTCTATTCCATCTGGAACTATAGATGAAGAAGGGGTGCAATTACCATTAGGATTACAGCTTATAGCACCTTCTATGCAAGAAAATAGTTTGTTTTTGGTTGGTAAAAAATTTCTAAATGAACACTAATCATTTTCTTTATCTACCAATTTTTAAATAATTATGGCTGATAAAAAAGACACAAAAAAACCAACTGGAGGCGGTATGAAGAGTGATGCTGAAGTAATATCTACGATACTGGCAATTGCTGTAGGTTTGGTGATACTTTCGTCGTTAGTGTCGTCATTTCAAAATCGTTTTGCAGAAGGTGGGAAAATAGATATCTACTCATTGATTCGACGAAGCACGCTTGGAGTAGTAGGGGTTGTAGATGAAAACACAAGAGAAGGGAATCTAGTCGTAATGCGTAGACGTTCCGCTGTGTGGGCTTCTGAGTTTCGTGATCGTATAGCGGGAATGCAGGAAAAGGGGGTGCAAGGGATATTACGATCAGTACAAATTATAGATAGGGAAGTTATGTGGGAAGTAGATTTTGAAGAAGGTACTGATGGGTGGGTGAATTCTAAGGATTTAAAGAAAATACCCTCAGTACGTGCGAAGGCCATGAGAACTTTACTGTATTGGATGTCTGCGATTCTTTCCTTAATAGGCGGATCTGTCGCATTGTATTCATGGAGGCGTTGGATGTCTGTTACAAATATTCACCGTAAACAAATGCGTTTTTTGGAGAAAAAGCTAACCGAAAGTGATATTGCAAACAAAAACGAGCGATGGGAACGTGTAGAGGGGCTAGTATCGTCTGAAAATCCTGGAGACTGGCGAGTGGCCATTATTGAGGCGGATGTGATGCTTGATGAGCTGATATCGGCAATGGGTTATGAAGGGGTTACGCTTGGAGAAAAGTTGAAGCGCATTGAAAAGAGCGATATGACAACTCTCGATTCTGCTTGGGAGGCACATAAGATTAGAAATAAAGTAGCTCATAGAGGAACCGATTTTATACTAACTAGAAGGGAGGCAAAGCGTGTAATCGGCCTATATCGTAATGCACTTCAAGAATTTGATTACGTGTAGTTCTCTAAGTGTTTGTTATACTTAGTTCATGAAAAAAGAAATGTCAGAAAGCGACAGCCCGATTGAGTCGCTCACAAAAAAATTGTATACACCAGGAAACGAATCTTTAACCGAGCTTAGGCGATCAGAGCTTCGTAAATTTGCCCACGATGTTCCAGAAGATTTTCCACTAGAACAAGAACCACAACGTAAAAGTAAAATGAAGCGATCAACGAAACGTCATACGATGGTAAAATTATTTTTTGTTGGAGCAATTGTATTCTTTTTTGCGTCGTTGGTAGCTGCGTTTTTCTTTCTTTCAAGCGACCGAAACATTGTTTCTGCACAAAAAATTGATATTGCAGTTTCAGGTCCTGTTATTGTAGCGTCAGGTAATACTTTGCCTCTCGCGATTGAAATTAGAAACAGGAACACAACAGCTCTTCAGTTATCGGATGTGGTTATTGAATATCCACCAGGAACACGGTCTCCTGAAAATAGTAATATTGAATTACCGCGTGAACGTTTGTCTTTGGGCACTATAGAAGCAGGGACGCGCGTTGCAACTGGTACGAGAGCGATGTTGTTTGCCCGTGAGAATAGCGAGCAGAAAGTACACATAACTTTGGAGTATCGTGTGGCTGGTTCAAATGCGATTTTAGTGAAAAAGGCAGATTTTTCTGTCCGTATAGGCTCATCGCCATTGTCGGTAACAGTAAGAGCTCCGCGACAAGTGAATTCTGGACGAGAAATGGAAATAGAGCTTTCAATAGTTTCTAATACTGCAGCATCTCTTAAGAATGTGGTTCTAGCTGTAGAATACCCTTTTGGTTTTTCATACAAGAGTGCGAATCCGTCACCTTCGTTGTCTACGACTATGTGGTCATTTGATGAAATCGAACCTGAAGGCAAACGCACTATCCGCATTACAGGAACGCTATCTGGTCAAGACGGCGAAGATCGTATTTTCCGTTTTCGCACAGGGCTTGCAACTCCTAAGGACGATACTGAACTTACAACGGCTTTTGCTGAAGTAGATCATCGAATCGCTATTCTTAGTCCATTTATAGACACGAATGTTTCAATAAACGGGCAGGGTAGTGATACGGTGACGATATCTCCAGGATCTAATACAAAAGTGGATATTTCATGGCGCAATAATCTTCCAACTCGGATTACTGATGGAATTGTTACGGTTCATATTACAGGGGATTCAGTTGATGAGCGGTCGGTAAGTGCTCTCAATGGATTTTATAGCTCTTTAAACGATACTGTAACTTGGGATAAAAGAGGGGTACCTGAGCTTGCATTTATAGATTCTGGAGATGGGGGATCGGTTTCCGTGACTTTTAAAACAATGCCTATAGAACTTGGAAGTAGTGGTAGGATTGATCCGAACATTAAGATTGTGGTGTCGTTGTCTGGTCGAGCGGTTTCTGAAAGAGGTGTTCCGGAGGAAATTAAGACAGATGTGGAGCGCCTTGTGCGTATTTCTTCAGATGCTTCATTGTCTGCGCGTGTAGTGCGCACAGTGGGTTCGTTGGGTGCTACAGGACCAATACCTCCTCGAGTTGAACAGAAGACCACATACACAGTGTTGTGGTCTATTGCAAACGCAGTGAACGGTATCTCAAATGTTGTTGTACAAGCAATACTTCCTCCTTATGTTTCGTGGGAAGGAGTGTATTCACCGTCAGGAGAAGATATTCGTTATGACAGGGCTTCTGGTGTTGTAACCTGGAGGGCAGGAACAGTGTTACCAGGGGTGGGATATGGTGTTCCTGAACGGACTGTTGCGTTTCTTGTTGGCTTGACGCCTTCTGCTACACAAATTGGAACTGCACCTATCCTTGTACAGTCGATAAATCTTACTGCTATTGATAATGAGACACAGAAAACTATACGAGCGAATACAGAACGACTAACAACATCATTTACAACTGATCCCGGTTATGTCTCTGGTCAAGACAAAGTAACTGAATAGAATTTTTGGTATACTTGTAATTATCTTTATGAATGAAACAACAATACACATATCAGTTGGTTCTGTTCTTCGTGCACTGTTAGTGCTTGTTGGAGCATATTTGGTGTATCTCTTGAGGGACTTGGCTCTTTTGGTTATAGCTGCAGTGGTTATAGCGTCTGCGGTGGAACCCGCAACTGCTTGGTTTATTCGCTATCGTATACCGCGCACAGCAGCAGTGGTTATTATCTATATCTGTATTGCGATTGGTTTGATGGGTCTTGTATATTTTTTACTTCCGTCTCTGCTATCTGAAACGACCTCCTTTTTATCGCAGGTATCAGGATATATAAATACTATTGATTTTGCGCCAGCACTTGAGCGTATTTTTTCTCCCGAATCATCTCTGGTCGTGCAGAATATTTCAAATACATTTTCCTCAAGTGATTTGTTCTCTGCAGCTAAATCAATGGCCGCTTTGCCGGGAGGTGCATTTCGTACGGTTGCAACTGTTTTCGGTGGGGTGTTCTCATTTATCCTGGTGATTGTTTTATCGTTTTATCTTTCTGTACAGGAAAACGGTATCTCAGAATTTCTACGTATTATTTCACCGCATAAACACCAAGAATATATACTAGATTTGTGGCGTCGTTCGCAAAAGAAGATTGGTCAGTGGATGCAAGGCCAGCTATTACTGATGGTCATTATCGGTATGTTGGTATTTTTAGGTTTGACTATTTTAGGTGTAAAACATGCTTTTCTTTTTGCGGTTATGGCGGCATCTCTAGAAATCATACCTCTGTTTGGACCTATTT
The DNA here is from genome assembly GCA_033811555.1 of Minisyncoccota bacterium. Taxonomy (GTDB): domain Bacteria; phylum Patescibacteriota; class Minisyncoccia; order Phycocordibacterales; family EsbW-18; genus EsbW-18. The sequence continues at coordinate 9,330 of JAPXOG010000013.1, read as the reverse complement.
TGGCGGCTATTCCAGCAATTGCAGTCGCGTTTGGAGTCGGCGGGTGGACACTTGCATTCATGGTTGTAGGACTCTACATCATTATTCAGCAGTTTGAGAATCATCTGCTTTATCCGCTTGTAGTTAACAAAGTTGTCGGCGTTCCTGCAATTATCGTTATACTAGCACTTATTGTTGGAGCTGAACTTGCAGGTTTACTTGGAGCACTTCTATCGGTACCGCTTTCAGCTATTCTTATGGAGTTTGTGCATGATGCGAAGAGATGATTTGTACAATCGTCCGCATAATATTGCATGTACTACGAATATTTTGACGTTCATTCACACTTGAACTTTCCGCAGTTTGATGCAGATCGTGAAGATTACATTGAACTTATGCGGACTGAACGAATAGGGACTATCACGGTCGGGACTAATCTCGTAACTTCTCGTAGTGCTGTGGATCTTGCTCAACGGTACGAACATTTGTTTTCAACAATTGGAATTCATCCTCATGATGTAAAAGATTCTCATAATGATATCGAATCTCTCTATGACCTTGCAAAAAATAATCGAGTTGTAGCTGTGGGTGAGTGTGGACTCGATTATTTCCGATTTAAAGAGTCAGATCATGGAAGTTTAGAAGTTCGAAAAGCACAAAAGATTCTTTTTGAGGAACACATAGATATTGCGCACACGCATATGCTCCCACTGATGATTCATGCTCGTCCGAGCGGGGGCTCAATGGATGCGTATGAAGATATACTTGAAATATTAGTAAATACTAAACATCAAGCCCCTAACATCAAAGTTCGAGGTAACGTTCATTTTTTTGCAGGAACAGTCGACATCGCGCGTCGTTTTCTTGATTTGGGGTTTTCGTTGTCGTTTGATGGCCCGATTACTTTTACTTCAGAATATGATGAAGTAATACGTTATATACCCGATGACCGAATTATGTCTGAAACGGATTCTCCATTTGCTGCTCCAGCACCTTTTAGAGGAAAGCGATGTGATCCTACTATGGTGCGTTTTGTGGTACAGCGTATTGCTGAAATTAGAGGGGAGAAGCAAGAAATCATGGCTGAAAGATTAGTAAAAAACGCAATAACGGTGTTTGGGTTGTCTAATTTTCTTGAGATGAATTCTTCATAAAACCCTTATATGAGGCCCTTGCGAGGCTTTGTATTCCATGCTACTGTGTATCGCGCATATGAATGAAGCAAATGAAACACATTTAATTGACGACGAAGCTCGTATTTATGAGCTAGGTTTTCACATAGTGCCCACAGTAGGCGATGAAGGCATATCTCGCGAAATAGAATCGCTTCATGCTCTTATAGCAAAGCATGAAGGAACGATTATCAGTGAAGAACTTCCTCAATTAATGCGTTTGGCATATCCGCTTATGAGAGACATAGCGCGTAAAAAACACTCGTTTGATTCTGCGTATTTCGGATGGATTGTTTTTGAGGCGTTTCCCAAAAAAGCGCACGCAATTAAAGAGGCAATGCGACACAATGAACATATAATACGATCGCTTTTGGTAAAAACAGAAAAAGACGCAAGTCCTGTTCGACACCCGGCGAATGCTCCTCGATCTGAAGTTAAATCTTCTTCAGATATTTCAGCTCGTACGACAGAATCTGAAACACAAACAGAATCGAAAGAGCCGGAAAATATTATGACAGAAGAGCAGATAGACGCTGAAATAGATAAACTTATCGTATAACTCTTATTTTACTTTATATGTATATTAACAAGGCACTTCTATACGGTAATTTAACTAGAGATCCGGAACAACGAAGTCTTCCTTCTGGTGCTCCAGTAACGTCGTTTTCAATTGCAACTAACCGTGTTTGGAAAGATCGTAACGGAAACCGCCAGGAATCAACTGACTATCATAATATCGTTGTGTTTGGCAAGCAGGCGGAAACTGTTGCACAGTATCTACGTAAAGGTTCAGGAGTGTTTGTAGAAGGGCGTATTGCCACGCGTAGTTGGGATGCGCAGGATGGTACCAAGCGCTACAGAACGGAGATTATAGCTGATCGAGTACAGTTTGGTCCAAAATTAGGAAGCTCTTCTGGAGGAGGATATGAAGATAACCAACCAGAATCATCTCAAGAAAAAGAACCTTCTATAGATACTATCCAGTATCCTGATGCAGAGGAAGAAGGAATAAACCCAGAAGATATTCCATTTTAATTAAAATTCAACCTATAACTCACACTATTATGCAGTGTTATTTTACAGAACATAAAATAAAAAAGATTGATTATAAAGATGTTGCACTCCTTAAGCGTTTTCTTAATCCGTATGGACGTATTAAAACTCGTCGATATACAGGAGTTTGCGGTAAGCATCAACGACAACTTGCACTTGCCATTAAACGGGCACGATTTATGGGGTTGATTCCATACATAATGTCGTAAAGGCAAACACCTAAATATTCTCATCTAGCTTCTTAATATTTAACCTTAAAAGAAATCAGTACGTGTCATAGTAGCACTGATTTTTAGTATTATTACGCACGCCCTACGTATTCTCCGGTTTGAGTATTGATTTCAATTAAATTTCCTTCTTCAACAAACATGGGTGTTGTAATCATCGCTCCCGTTTCGATTTTTACTAGCTTGTTGCCTCCCTGGGCTGTGTTTCCGCGTACATTTGGAGGTGCCTCAACTACTTTGTAGGTAACCTTAATTGGAAGTCGCACACCTATTGGACGGTCGTTAAAATATAAACCCACAATTTCCATCTTTTCTTTTAGAAATTTTGCCTGGTCGCCTAAAATTTCTGTTGGAAGTGTGAGACGCGCAGACGGGTCACCAATTTTGTGGAACCACCATTCACCGCGATTGTTATAAATATAAATAAGCGGGCGATCTTCAATTTCTGCTTCTTCCGCTTTGTCAGAGACATGAAAAGAGTATTCCGTTACTTTTCCTGTGATTAGATTTTTAAGTTTTGTCGCATTAACAGGTTTTCGTTGTTGTTTACGGAATACGTGAGAATCAAGAACCTCGTAAGGTTCATTGTTGAAAAGTATAACTTTTCCATTAGTGATTTCATTGTATGAAAGCATAACTCTTGATTTATATAAACAAACAAAAAGGTCTTTGTAGACCGGAGCGCAGTATATCAAAAGATGCATTCTCGTTCAATGCATTTTGAATATGCTGGGTGAGCGAAAAAACGCTTTTGTATTTTTTGTACGAAGATAATCTTGATTTTCAAGAAACTCTCGGGGTCCGTGAGGGCGACACGTGTTATTGAAAATTAAGAATAGTGTCTATGTTTTCGTATTTTTCGTACGGAGTGAACTTATCTGATTGAATGAGCGGAGCGCTATACCTGAACTGCCAATTTTTCACGGATATCCTTCAAAAGCGCCTTAGAAACTTCTTTAGTTTCTCGTAGATATGTACGTGCGGCTTCATATCCACGACCAAGCATAATATCTCCATACTTGTAAGAAGCCCCACTTTTCTCTATGAGCTTAAATTTCTCTCCTAGAGCAAGCAATTCTCCTTCGTGAGAAATTCCATCAGGAAATACAAGGTCAAATTCTGCAACTCGAAAAGGAGCTGCTACCTTATTTTTTACTACCTTAACCCGCACTCGTCCTCCTATTACATCTTCGCCTTTTTTAATTTGTGCAATACGTCGAACATCAAGACGTACTGATGAATAAAACTTTAGGGCGTTTCCTCCAGGAGTTGTTTCTGGGTTGCCGAACATAACTCCGATTTTCATACGAATCTGGTTTATAAAAATAACTATGGTTTTTGATTTCGCTACAATTGCAGTTAGTTTACGCAAGGCCTGTGACATAAGTCGAGCCTGTTTACCTACGTGTTGAGCACCCATTTCTCCTTCAATCTCGTCTTTTGGGGTAAGAGCCGCAACCGAGTCAACGACAATAATGTCTATTTTGCCCGTACGTACTAAACTTTCAACGATTTCAAGTGCTTGTTCTCCAGTATCAGGTTGTGATATAAGCAACTCGTCTATTTTTACTCCTAGACGTTTACTGTATTCTGGATCCATTGCGTGTTCTGCGTCTACATACGCACAAATTCCGCCTTCTTTTTGTGCCTCTGCTACCGCGTGAAGAGCGAGAGTGGTTTTTCCTGAGCTTTCAGGTCCATAAATTTCAATAATACGCCCACGAGGAAATCCGCCTATTCCGAGTGCAGCGTCAAGGGAAATGGAGCCAGATGAAATTGACGCAACATCGACGCGTGGACGCGTACCCAACATCATAATCGCGTCCTCGCCGAATTTTGTTTTTATTTGCCTTAGAGTGTCTTCTATTTCTACATTTGATTTTTTCGGCACAACCGGTGCCTTTTTCTTTGGGGCCATAGTGTTTGTGTTACCTGTATTTACTCATAATATCATGTGAATATAAATAATTTTTAAAGCGCATTATTAAAAATAGTTTCGTCAATGGATGAGGTATGCAAGGAGTCCGTTGAGGAAGAATTTTCAATGGTTGTTGAGGCATTTGACTGAATAATCATTTCGTATGTTATTTCTGGTTTATAAATACCTCTTAGATATACGTTTTTATAACGACCATAACGATCCTTCACTTTTATCTCAATCACAGAATATCCAGGAGAAAGAGGAACCAGTTGTTCAAATTGTCCTTTTTCATCAACAAAGATAATGTTACCGTTTAGAGTTATTTCTGATATGTGCTGAGCATTTCCTGAAACAATAATTGGACTATCTGACACAATAAATCCGTCTGAGGGAGAAGTAACAGTTACACAAGGACCTGCGAGAAATTGGCGAGCTTCAAAATATGCGTATCCTGCAACAGCACATAAAGAAAGAGCAATCACACTGCGAATTAAAAGTTTTCGTACATTCATATCTATTCTTCTTCATTTGTTGTTTGATCAGGGCGCGGAATAAGTACATCTCGTGGCTTACTACCGTCTGCTGGTCCGATAATTCCTTGTTCTTCCAAAATATCCATAAGTCGTGCCGCGCGTGAATACCCAATACGCAGTTTTCTCTGTAGGTATGATGTAGAAGCTTTGCCAGCACGTATAACCGTCTCTCTCGCATCTTCAAATAAATCATCATCTATTTCATCGGCATCATCAAAACTAAGCCCGCTTCCACCATTTTCAGTTGACCCCAAATCAATAACAATACCTGAATCAGCACTACCATCGTCGTTTCGGCGCAAAAACTCGGTAACTTTCTTCACCTCTTTTTCGGATATAAATGCTGACTGTATACGTTTCGGTTTGCCCATGTCACCGGACTGAAACAACATATCACCGGCGCCGAGCAGTTTTTCTGCTCCAGATGTGTCTAAAATAGTTCTTGAATCAATTTGTGAAGCAACTTGCAATGCTACGCGCGCTGGAATGTTTGCTTTAATAAGACCGGTTATAACATTTACCGACGGACGCTGTGTACTCAAAATAAGATGTATACCGACTGCGCGCGACATCTGTGCCAAACGAACGATTGCCGCCTCAAGTTCACGTGGATATGTCGACATAATGTCAGCAAGTTCATCAATAACGACAATAATATAAGGCATTGTCTCGGGTGCATCTGGGTTTTCAGTGCTTCTCACCACATCTGATTTGCCAACAACGCTTTCATGATACGACGATATATCTCGTACTCGATGTTCTTCAAGCACATTGTATCTGCGTTCCATTTCCTTAGTGAGCCATTTAAGCGATAAGATGGCCTTTTTTGCATCGGTAATAACTGGGGTAAGTAGGTGCGGAATGCCGTTGTATAAAGTTAATTCAACACGCTTTGGATCAATCATCACAAAACGCATAGTATTTGGTCCGTTACGGAACAAAAGCGAGTTTATGAACGCGTGAATGGTTACCGATTTACCAGAACCAGTTGCACCAGCAATTAGAATATGTGGCATCTTAGCAACGTTTGAGAAAATGGCATTTCCATCCACATCTCGTCCGAGTGTAACCATAAGCGGGTGTGGAGAGCGTGCATATTCATCTTCAGTTAAAAGTGTGGCAAGTCCGACTGTAGTCTTTGCTGAGTTTGGCACCTCAATACCAACTAGCGCTTTTCCAGGAATTGGGGCTTCAATACGCACAGGGTGTGCAGCAAGCGTGAGCTCAAGATTTTTTTGTAATCCGAGGATTTTATTGAGGCGCACGCCTTCTGCTGGTTTCATCGCATAGCGTGTAACGGAAGGACCTATTGAAATCTCATCCATTGCAACATCTATACCAAAGTTTTGAAGAGTCCGTTTAATGATGTTTGCGTTTGCCTTTATATCTCCAACACCAGGTTTTCCTGAATCACGCGAAAAAATAGACAGCGGAGGAGGAGTGTATGCGCCAGCAATTGCCTGAATAGGTAAAAACTCCTCATCATCTTTTTTGCCGAATGAAAATAATCCGCCTTTCTTCTTTTTTGGTTCAGCTTCTTCTGGCGAACTTTCAGCAGGAGGTTCTGACTCGGTGTGTGGGGGTGTATCTGGAGGGGCAACTATTTCTACCTTATCCTCCATAGGACACACCTGTTCTTTAGTTTTTTCGTTTCGGCGCGCTTTGTGTTTTTCTCTCCATGATCGCCATAGGGCTACTGGGTGAGCATTGAACAATATCAAAAGAGATATGAGGAAAGTTGCAATAAGAACTGTAAGACTTCCAACAATGTCAAGTAGGTAAGTGAGCGGATAAGTTACCCAAGTTCCGATTAACCCACCGTGTTCTGGAAATCCAAGCTCAATAAGACCAAGGCCTGACAAAACAAATAGAAACGATCCAACAGTGTTTGTAAACGCAAAATTAGCCTTTTCAAAACGGAAGTAACCTACAGATAATAAAAGAGCAACAGCAGGTAGTAAATAATAACCAATCCCAAGTAATTCAGACAACCACGTAAATACACTGCGTCCTACAAAACCTGTTTTATCAAAAGCAGATAACAGCAAAAAAAGTGATACAAGAAAAGAAAGTACAGCAAGTACCGCATACCGCGTTTCTTCTCGTAATCCTAAAGAAAATGATGGTCGTTCTTTTTTTACATATTTTCGTTTTGCCATATAGATATATTGTAACACCAACGCAGTTGTTCTGAGTTAAGAAATAAAATATAACAGCACTCAACGCTTCTTTTTTTCTGTGGATAACCACATACCCAGAAGGGAAAATTCTTAAGAGAAAACTTGCTTTTATAGGAGACCTTTTGACACTCTTTTAAAAACATACCAGAGCACTCAAAGGACATAGTAAAACTCTTGTCTTTTAAGGTGTAGAGAGTAGTATGGAAGTTGTCTTTGAAACATATAAAAGACATATGGAGTATCAAAAGGACACACAAAAAGACATAGTTTCAGTTTATAGAGCGCCAAATGACTTTTATGTTCATGCCCGTAAGTTGGTATCTGCAATATATCTTATTACTGGGCTTTTAGATGAACAGGAACCTCTTAAATGGTCCTTGAGAAAAAAAGTCCTTGATATGATGTCTCTTATCGGAGTTATTACCAGATCTATAGGACCCGAATTAGGAAAAGAAAGCGAGAGGGAAATCATAGAGGACATAACTGGGATTAAATCGCTTTTAGATATCGGTGTTGTAGCTGGAATCATATCCACTATGAACCACGAAATATTACTACGAGAGATTTCCGTGTTTCAGGAAAATGCTGTACAACAACTTCATGCCAATAATGGAAGCCAGTCGTTGTTCACAGATGCACTTTTTGCAAATACTAACTGGAATTTCTCAAATACACAGCAAAAATCTAAAGGACAATTCAAAAAGACACAGCAGGCATATAAAAGACAATATGTTTTTCCGCTCAAATCAAAGACATCAAACCAAAATCAACCTAAAAAGGACATATCTTCGGCATCTCAAAACGAAAGGAAACAAAAGATACTTGAAACCATAAAAGAAAAAGGAAGTGTTATGATAAAAGACATCTCGCAAGGATTTCCTAATGTCAGCGAAAAGACAATCCAGCGCGATCTCTCAGATCTTGTCGGCCGTGGTAGTGTCTTAAAGTCAGGAGAGCGCCGATGGACTGTGTACACCCTTGCAAAATAACTATATTTTTCAACTCAAAATACGCCCCATACATATCAACAGAAAATTATTTGCTTCTTGAAGAATAAGGGGATTTTATGCTATACTACATTCTGTATAGGTTTACACGAATAACGCTCAATCGACAAAATTCTGGTTATCCACAAAGAATTTTGTTGTTGTGCGCTTGCGAACCTATAATAGAGATACGATAAGAAAGAAAAAACGCAGAGACGAATGTACTTTGAAAATTACATAGAGAGTTAAACACCGACGCGACACAAGCGACTGTTCGGCATTACTGTGTGTGCAGTATCAAATCATGCAAGCTAGCCCTGAGGTGGTGCAAACCGCATCGGGATAGTGATTAAAAAATAATTATTAGTTATTAGACTCCTCATAACCAGAGGAGAAAATTAGAAATTTATGTCATTAAAAAAAGTAGGCCTCGTAGGTCTTCTTGCTGCGTTTGTGATTGCAGTTCCTGCATCAGCCGCAACTGTAGAAGAACTTCAGGCACAAGTTAATCTGCTTCTTGCTCAGCTCTCTGCATTGCAGGGTGGCTCATCAACAGGAAGCGCATCGAGTTGCTACACTTTCACCCAGGACCTCACAGAAGGTTCAACTGGTGCAGAAGTAACAGCTCTCCAAAATTACCTTGCAACAACAGGGCACTTCTCTGTTGCTTCAACAGGTTACTTTGGATCAATTACCAAGGCAGCGGTTGCTTCATGGCAATCAGCAAATGGAGTTGCTCCAGCAGCAGGTTACTGGGGTCCAATCTCACGCGCAAAGTACAATTCTCTTTGTACTCCTGTTAGCATAGCTCCAACACCAGGAACACCAGTTGGCCCTGGACAAGGCCACGACTTCTACTACGGAGACGAAGAGGGTTCTCTAGAGGTAGTAAAGCAGTTGTCTAAATACTCAAACGAAAAAGTTGGAGAAGGAGATGAGGTAGAAGTTTTGGGTGTTGAAGTGAAGGCTGATGGTGCAGACCAGATGATTGAGCGGGTTAATGTGATAATTGATTCACCAACAGGAAGTGAGAAGGATCTAGCTTCTTACATCAGCGATGTAACCATTCTGTTGGATGGAGAGGAGATTGGCTACATGGATGTAGACGATGCTTCTTACAATCGAACAGCTAAGAGATACACCTTCCGGTTCGTAGGACTTGAAGGAATTGTGGAAGATGGCGATAAAGCTGAATTGGTTATTTCTGTCACAGGAGCAAGGAAGGTTAGTGCGGATGTGGCAGGAAAAGGTTGGGATATTTATATTCCAAACGGCGGCT
>JAPXOG010000012.1:8024-20970 GCA_033811555.1 Minisyncoccota bacterium | reverse complement strand
GACTATCCCTGATGGACTTACGGTTACATCTGAAAAAAATATCACGACAATACAAGGAATAGACAAGGAACAAGTTGGACAGTTTTCGGCTAAGCTTCGTGCTCTTAAAAAACCAGAGCCCTACAAAGGTAAGGGATTCCGATATGATGGAGAAGTCGTTCGACGAAAGGAAGGTAAGCGTGCTGCGTAGAAGAATTGCGGTGGATGGTAATAAGTAAAAAAAGAAAACAAAAACATGAGTAGCAATATTAAAAAAGAAAAACGCATTCGACGCAAAGCACGTATTCGTGCAAAGATTTCAGGCACAAACGATCGTCCTCGTCTTGCTGTGTTTCGCTCCAATCGTTACTTATCGGTGCAGATGATAGATGATGTTAAAGGTGAGACGATTTTATCTGGCTCAACACGAGGTATGAAAGGGAAGCCTCGGGAAAATGCTCATGCACTTGGTGTAAGGTTGGCGGAAGAGGCAAAGCAGAAAGGAATTATAAAAGTAGTTTTTGATAGAGGCGGATTTTCATACACGGGCAATGTAGCAGAGGTTGCGAGTGGAGCGCGAGAAGGAGGGTTACAGTTTTAAAATAATTACAGAGAATACTTTCACAAACTTCCAATTTTAATATATGTCAGACGAGATACTTAAAAAAGAAAATGAACTAGAAATAAACGACTCTATAGCAGATGCGTTAGATAATGACATCGACGCTTCTGAAGGTAGTGATTCCTTTGAGGAAGCAACTCCCCAAAATAAACAAGGCGCGCGACTACAAAAGAATCCACGGCGTCGTCCTCGTGCACGAACAGAACGAGTTAAACCCGAGTTTGATCAGCGTATTATAGATATACGTCGCGTTACGCGAGTTGTAGCCGGAGGACGAAGGTTTTCTTTTTCGGTATGTGTGGTTGCTGGTAACCATAGAGGGCAAGTTGGAGTGGGGTTGGGCAAAGCAAGTGACACAGCACTTGCGGTTGAAAAAGCGTATCGCACAGCTCTGAAGCATAAAATAGAAATTGCTAAAACCGAGCAGAACTCAATTCCTCATGAAGTACAAGCAAAGTATTCAAGTGGAGTGGTGAAGCTATATCCTGCACCAGGTCGCGGTATTATTGCAGGAGGAGCAGTGAGAGATGTGCTTGAACTAGCAGGTCTATTAGGAGTTGGAGCAAAAATTCTTTCACGAAGCCACAATAAACTAAATAATGCGTTTGCTACAATTAAAGCTCTGTCGCAACTACAAAAACCAAGAGCGCCGCGTGTGAAAAAAGGTTAATTTTTTCAAATATATAATTCTCTGTTTTCACTATCATGCAATTTCATGAACTAAAAAGAAAAAACCCAAACAAGAAAGCACGTCGTGTTGGACGAGGCGGTAAACGCGGAAAAACTTCTGGGCGTGGAACGAAGGGCCAGAAGGCGCGCGCAGGACATCGCATTCGTCCAGAGTTTCGTGACATGATCAAAAAAATTCCGAAGCGTCGCGGACACAACAAGCATCGAGCAACGAGTGCTGTCGGTTCTCGCGCACGAGCAATAGCGGTGGACATTCGTGTGATTGATAAAGCATTTGCTCCTGGAGAAGTAGTATCGTTGGCAACAATTGTTGAGAAAAAACTAGTTCGTACGAGAAGAGGCGTTGTACCGAACATAAAGATTTTAGGATCCAATTCTGTCTCAAAAAAGCTAACTGTTTCAGGTGTCTCAATCTCTGCGAAGGCTAAAGAAGCAATTGAAAAGGCAGGTGGATCAGTTGCATAGTGCTATGCTCGATTTTGTAAACAAAATAAAAATTATTATCGGAGACAAACAGCTACGCTCACGTATTTTATTTGTATTGGGTGTTCTTGCTCTTACTCGTGTATTTGCATCAATACCAATTCCAGGAGTTGATACTAATGCGCTATCTCAGTTTTTTTCAAGTAACCAGTTTTTCGGTCTTTTGAACCTGTTTTCAGGAGGAGGTCTTTCTGGACTTTCTATAGTGATGCTTGGAGTTGGTCCTTATATTACGGGTTCAATCATAATGCAGTTGCTTACCATATTGTCTCCACGCCTTAAAGCGATGTATCACGAAGAAGGGCAAGCAGGACGCAAACGAGTGTCGCAATACTCTAGGATTTTGACTGTACCTCTTGCTGCTCTTTCCGGATTTGGTTTTATTCTTTTGCTTCAGCGTAATGGTGTTATCTCAGGTCTTTCTTCGCTTGAATTAGTGACAAATATTACAGTAATTGTTGCAGGTTCAATTCTTATGATGTGGCTAGGAGAGCTGATATCAGAGTTTGGTATCGGTAATGGTACATCACTTATCATTTTTGCAGGTATAGTATCCAGATTGCCTGGCGCTATTTCACAACTTGTGTTTTCATTTACACCCGAACAGATCCCTGTATACGTAGCGTTTCTTGTTGTTGCACTAATAATAATTCTAGGTGTTGTGATTATTACTGAGGCAGAACGTCCGATTCCGATTACGTATGCAAAGCAGATTCGTGGTAACAAGGTTTACGGAGGAGTTTCAACGTATCTTCCTTTGAGAGTCAATCAGGCGGGTGTGATGCCTATAATTTTTGCACTCTCCATTCTGTCATTCCCTGGTATGATAGCTAATTTCCTATCAGGTATTCAAAATAATATTGTGCAGTCTATAGTAGGATTTGTTAACGGATTTCTTAATAACTTATTTTTATACGGTGCTTCATATTTTATTTTGGTGTTTCTGTTCACGTACTTTTATACAGCAATTACGTTTGATCCAGATGCTATCTCTAAGAATCTACAGAGAAGCGGTGCTTTTATACCAGGAGTTCGTCCCGGAACCTCAACCGCAACGCATATAGGCAACATTTTGACACGACTGACTCTTTTGGGTGCATTGTTTCTTGGACTTATAGCTGTTCTTCCACTTATTATGCAGACAGCCACAGGTATCACTTCAGTAGCAATCGGAGGTACAGGACTTTTGATAGTTGTTTCGGTCATCATCGATTTAGTGAAGAAAATAGAAGCTCAAGTAACTCTTCGCGAATACTAAGGTTAAACCTCGAGGATTGGGAAAACCTATCTTTTAGACTCGTTTTCTTGTAGGTTTTGATGTTCGTATTTTGGATTTTTACTATATACTATATGTATGAAGTACAACACAATCGTCGTTTTAGGTAAGCCGGGCTCTGGCAAGGGAACACAGGCAAAATTATTATCAGAAAAGATCGGATTTCCAGTATTCTCAGCATCTGGTAAATTACGAGAGCTAGCGCTTTCACATCCTGACATAGGAAAAGATATTCTTGAAGACATGAACCAAGGACTTTTAGTGCCGCATTGGATAGTGTCATATCTTTGGATATCTGAACTCTTTAATCTAGGTCATGGTAAGGGAATTATTTTTGATGGTGCTGTGCGTAAATTTGAAGAGGCCCAACTTTTTAATGAGGTGATGCAGTATATGAAACGCATGTATACGGTTGTGTATTTGGTTATATCAGAAGAAGAGCTTTACGATCGTCTGAATAAGCGAGCGTCTATTGAAAAGCGCTTTGATGATAGCGAAGAAGTTATTAAAAAACGCCTTACTGAGTATGGTGAAAACACAAGAGATTCTCTTGCTTTTTTCAAAGAACAAGGGGTGCTTCTTGAGGTAGACGGCGAAGGTAGTGTTGAAGAGATTCACGAGAACATACTTTTAGCTCTTGCGTAGTGTATGTCATTAATAAAGTCTCAAGAAGACATTACTCTGGTGCGTGAAGCAGGTAGACGACTCGCGAAAGTTATGAGAGAGGTGTCTGCTAAGGTGGCTCCAGGAGTTTCAACTCAAGAACTAAATGATTTAGCAGAACACTTAATTCGAGACGGCGGAGATACGCCGTCATTTTTGCATTATAAGCCATTTGGAGCACGCAAACCGTTTCCTGCAACGCTGTGTGTGTCTATAAATGATGAAGCAGTACATGGTATTCCGACTCCTGACAGGATTTTGAAAGAAGGAGATATTGTGAGTTTGGATGCAGGGTTAACACACAAAGGTCGTATAGCAGATATGTGCGTAACTGTGCCAGTAGGTGCAATAGATGCAAAGGCGAAGCGTCTTATGCAGGTGACGCGTGAAGCACTTGCGCGAGGTATTGCGGTTGCGCTAGGAGGAGCGTTTGTTGGAGATATAGGGCGAACTATAGAGCCGTATGTAGAAAAAGAAGGATATTCGGTTGTCCCTGATCTTGGAGGTCATGGCGTTGGGCACTCAGTTCATGAAGAACCTCTTATTTTTCATATTTTTCGTAAGGAAAAGGGTATTGAATTAAAGCCCGGAATGATTATAACCATAGAACCGATAATTTCTGAGGGTAGCGGTGAAGTAGTATTATCGGACGACGGTTGGACATATAAAACAGTCGATGGGGCTCGCTGTGCACAGTTTGAACATACTATAGTAATTACAGATGGCGACCCGGAGATTTTGACTGTATAATAATATTATTACTATAAAGATCTATATTTATGATAGAAAAACCCCTGAATCAACAATCAGAAGAATCCGCTGGCATACCAGAAGATAATGATTTATTAGATGATAGAATAACCGCAGTCAGATCCAATATTAAAGATCTTGAAAATGAAGAAAAAGGTCACTCCTATAAAGATCATGGCAGAGATATACACAGCGAGATTGTCGCTCTCGAAAACCAATTACGTAAACTAGAGTGGAGAAGAAATTTAATACTTATTAAAGAAGAAATAGCAACTGTCATATCCGAAATGAATGAACTTGAAAAAGCAGCGAAAGGCGGCCGCTACTTTGCAGTAGGAATAGACATAGAAAGTGAGCTTGCTGCCAAAGAAAAACTGTTACGAAAACTAGAAGGAACAAGAGATAAAATACTTAATCAACTATCAGAATCTCAACCTAAGGTTGCAGATACTGGAGAATCTAAAAAAGAAGAACCGGAGCCTATAAATCCAGAAAGAGAGGAAAAAAACCCAGATAAAAAACCAGAAGTATTAGAACAACCAGAATTGGCTCCACAACCTGAAGGAGAGGGAAATACTCAAGAAGAGATGTCTTCAAGGGTAAACAATGCTCGTACAGTTGAGGAACTCATATCTGTGCTCAGTGATTTTGAGGTGGTTTCAACTACAAGTGGAAAGAAGATGGAGACAAAAAAAATGATTGAAATTCTTCAAGATATCAAAAACAATATAGAGCACTCCGCTCCAGAGGATAGGGTTGCTAAATTTAGATTTATGTGGGAGCTACTTCAAGGAAATTTCACTAGAGCTTTGGGTATTCGTAAGAAAGCGAGAGAAGTATTACTGTCAGCGAGCGTAGAAGTTCCAACAATAAACTTAGAAGAAGAGTCGGAGGTACATAGAGAGGAGATAGATAAGTTAGCTGAAGAGAATTTACGTAAGTTAATCGAAAAATTTGAAAAAATGTTCGTTGGTATTAAAGAGGAAGATCTTGAATCAGTACCTGGATATAGTGAACTTTCTATAGGACAAAAGGCATTAGTATTAGAAAATTTATATCAGATTATATTGGGTAAGATAAAAGAGGAAGCTTTAGCTCGTAGGGATAAAGAAGAAGAAACAGCTCGTAGGGCCAGTGAAGATAAAAAAACAGGTTTCTTTGGGCTTATTTGGAATGGAATCGGCCGGTCTTATCGATCTGCTACAAAAGGTTTTAGAATAGCTAATTTTGAACAAGAAATAGCGTTAGATTTGTTAAAATCTGGTATAGATCAATTTAGGGATATTATAGAAAAATTGGTTGTCGGGACACGAGAAGTAGGCCTTGATGCTACATTTGATAAAGACGGAAAACTAGAGGTGATCTATACATTCGGATTTCAACCAGAGAATAAAAAGGAAGAAGAAATTGTACGTTTATTTAATGAAGCTGCTCACGCATATACGAATATTCCTACAGAATGGGAAAGAGAAACGGCTTCTTCTTCAGAGCGTAAGCAATATGAGGACGCAGAAAAAAGATACTACAATGCACGAGATAACATGTTCAGGCTCCTTGAAAGAAAAGATATGTCTAAGTTAGAAATAGCTTATGAGATGAATTCCATAGACGCAAGAGTGCGTATGGATCAACTATTTACAACCCACCCGGATGCAGAAGCACAAATACAGAAAATTGCCGATGTAAAAGCATGGAAAAGAGTGTTAAAAGATGTCGTGACTGAGAGAGGAATTTATTTTGGTGCAGGTTTTGCAACTCGCACAATTACTAGCTCTTTATTAGGACTTATCGGGGTCCCACTTGCAGCTGCAGGTATTGGAGGATTTATAGCTAGACGACGAGCTTTTGAGACACTAAAGCAGAAACAGGCGGGAGCTCGTCGCGGTATAAAAGATACAGGATCAACTGCCGAAAACATAATCGATGCTGAATCTTCAAAGAAGAAAATAGATCTTCTAATAAAGCGCATATATAGAGAGCCTGACGAAGCAAAAAGAGCAAAACTAATATCTCAGCTTGAAGGGCGAATTCATTATACTGAAGAAAAGATTTATGAAAGTAAGATGAATTTCGGAGCGCTTGAAGACCGACTCAAAAACCAACTGGATATTGTTCAAGCAATAAGTCAAGCTTCTACGTTTATATTAGCTCATGAAAATTTCGGAGACAAAAAACACAGAAAAATTTTGTTGCAGAGATTAGATGCACTTACGGGATTACATGAAGAAAAAATAAACGAAGCAAAGAAAAAATTTTTAAAAGAACAGATGATTCGAGGGGCAATAATGGGAGCTGGTTTTGGTATGGCGGGTTATTTTGTGAAACATTTGGCTAATGAAGCACTAGAAGGACTGGGTTGGCATGGATCTTCCACAGGTGTACTTGACTCTAAGTCGGGTGTTATGGAGCCGTCTGAAGCTGATATAAAAACTTGGGGAATGAATACTACAGAAGCGACGCCTGTATCAGGTGATGACGTAGTATCAGTCCCTGATAATTTTGAAATACCTTTGAATATAAGTAAAGTTGAGATAATGGAAGGAGGGAACATATGGAGTTCTGCGAAAGGTATTGCTGAGGAAATTGGTCTTTCAAAAACGGAATTTGCTGAGGCGTGGGGGAAATCAACAGTCGAACTTCCTGATGGGCGGATAGTTCCAATATCTGAACTTAATTTGGTTCATGCAGGTGATACGCTTTCATATGTTCCAGATGAAGGTGGGGGTATCGGTCATTTTGTATTTAACAATGAATCGAAAATAGCTTTTGGGGATACATTAAATTTACCTGGGGCACAGGAGGCAGAAGGGATTTCATCTATTGTCGAGCAACCATCAGTTGAATTCCACTCATCAGATGAGTTTTCTCCAGAGCCATTAATAGAAGATACTCTCAGTCAATCAGATATAGCAAATCAACCAGCAGAAGTAGCAAAAGACGGAGGAGCACGGAATTGGGATATAAAATCTGGGTTGGGGCTTGAAAAGTATGTAGAGCATCAAAATAATAGGGATTTACAATGGTTTTTTGGACAAGAGTATAAAAATTCAGAAATTTTTAAAACGTTACAAAAAACAAGTGCTCGAAAATTTGAAAAAATGCTAATTGATACTAGCGGAGAAAGTAGTGCTTTGGCAAGATTCCAAGAATATATACATGATCTAGGAAGGAAGGCGGGAATAGATCCAATAGGCGGTTTTTGGAGAAAAGATGAGACAATTCTTGAGTATATGACTCGAGCTCATCGAATACTTGGAAACAAGTAAGGTTGAGATTAAACGCACATTTTCTTATTATACAAATCGTTCTTAAGAGATGTGTGTTCTGCTATACTAGGAATATATGGAACAATTTTCGGTTACTCCAGAGAAAAAATTAATGTCTCCTGATCAGGAGATGGAGTTTTTGAGGGAACGCCTTAGACAACTTGAAGCTCAAGCTGATGCAGGTACTTATGAGCTTACTCATGAACGGCCAGAAGAAGAAATTACTCGTTCCTACGCAAAAACACCTCCAGAGTCTGTTCTTGCAAAAGGCAACGAGATGCTTAAACCTGAAATTGATGCGGTGGTTCTAGATTTAGCCCCTGAAGAACATGACTCGGTAATGAACGAACTTTTAGCGATCGTACGTTCAAAGGGAGTACGTAATGCATTGTCAGTTGTGGAAAAATTACATGACGCTCATATAGAAGATGACTTCCATCGTTTTCTTGCGGAATATTTAAAATCAGGATATCCGGCTCCTGGTATTAAAGAAGGAGAGCCTTTGTGGAAGGCGTTACACATGTCGCTCTTTGAAATTACGCTTCCATTTACAGCGCAGGAGATGCAAGAGCAACATCGCCCTCTTAAGGAACTCATCTCGTCTATGGAACAGTTTTATGCAGGTGCATTATCGACAACTTTTGAAGAAGGAGCAAGAAAGAATCACTTTACTCTTGAGCTTGCAGTGGAATCTAATAAAGAAAACGTAGTTTTATATGTTTCTGTGCCAGTAGAAAAAATTTCTTTATTCCAGAAACATTTACTTTCTATTTTCCCACAAGCACGACTTGAGATTTTAAAAAATGACTACAATATTTTTGTCCCGGACGGCGCGGTGGCGGGGTCGGTATGTTCATACGCTAAACACGATGCGTTTCCTATTAAGACGCACGATGCGTTTGATTATGACCCACTCAATATTTTGTTTTCTGCTTTCGGAAAATTGTTGAAAACAGGAGAGGGAGCGGCACTGCAGGTACTTATTAGGCCCTCGCAAAGTGAATACGTCGATAAGTTTAAGAAAGCGATCGAAAAGATGTCTAAAGGTACCCCAGTAAAAGAAGCTCTTACAGAAAAATCGCTTATAGCAAAATTCGGAAAAGAGATTAATGAGATGTTTTTTATGAGCAAGGAGAAGAAAGATAAGAAAAAAGAAAAAGAACGCGAACGTCCGCCTGATGAAATTGCAATTGAACAAATTAAGCAAAAGATATCGTATCCAATTGTTGAGGTAAATGCACGATTACTTGCTTCTGCGACATCACAGATTCGGGCGGACGCTATTTTGTCTGATATGGAAGCTTCTTTTAGCCAGTTTAACGAACCCGTTGGGAATTCATTTGAGTTTACGCGTATTAAGAAAAAAGAAATCAAACCTCTGATAAAAAATTTTATATTTAGACTGTTTTCATCGAAGGATCGTATGTTGATGAATTTACGTGAAGTAGCAACGATTATTCACCTTCCTTCTGTTGGGTCCGATGCTTCACGTGAGTTGAAACGCTCTAAGGCAAGTGTGGCTCCAGCGCCTCTTGATTTACCTGAAACAGGAGTTTTGATTGGTCACAATATATATGGAGGTACGGAAACACCAGTTCGTATTGGCAATACAGATCGTATGCGTCACTTTTACTGTATAGGACAGACTGGAGTTGGAAAAACAACGCTTCTGAAAAACATGATCATACAAGATATAGAAAATGGAGAAGGTGTATGCATGATAGATCCTCATGGATCAGATCTTCTTGATGTTCTATCGCATGTTCCAAGTGATCGTTGGGATGATGTTATATATTTTGACCCTGCATATACGAAGCGACCGATGGGGTTAAACATGCTTGAATATGATCCACGGTACCCTGAACAGAAAACTTTTGTTGTTAATGAGATGATGTCTATTTTTAATAAATTGTTTGATATGAAAGCAACAGGTGGACCGATGTTTGAACAATACTTCCGTAATGCAACGATGCTTGTAATTGAAGATCCTGAGACAGGCAACACGCTATTTGATGTATCGCGTGTGATGTCGGAAGAGGCATTTCGTGAGCTAAAGCTCTCACGTTGTAAAAATCCTGTGGTAGTGCAGTTTTGGCGAGAGGTAGCAGAAAAGGCTGGAGGGGAGGCAAAACTAGCTAATATCGTGCCGTATATCACGAGCAAATTTGACG
Organism: Minisyncoccota bacterium; assembly: GCA_033811555.1. Taxonomy (GTDB): domain Bacteria; phylum Patescibacteriota; class Minisyncoccia; order Phycocordibacterales; family EsbW-18; genus EsbW-18. The sequence goes on along the minus strand of JAPXOG010000012.1, from coordinate 11,070 downwards.
TCTTTTTATCAAACGATATTATGCGCCCCATTATTATTCAGAAAGAGTCTGCGTTTAATTTCAGGAAGATAATGGATGAGCGAAAGATTCTTTTGGTGAATCTTTCAAAGGGACGGTTAGGTGATATTAACGCAAATCTCATAGGTCTCATCATAGTCGGTAAAATCTTGATGGCGGCACTTTCACGTGTGGATATGCTTGGAATGAAAGACATCCCGAATTTCTTCTTATATATAGACGAGTTTCAAAATATTACAACGGATTCTATCGCTACAATTCTATCAGAGGCGCGTAAGTATAAACTAGGTTTAAATATCTACCATCAATATATAAAACAACTAGAAGAGAAAATACGTGATGCCGTTTTTGGAAACGTAGGTACGATATGTTCGTATCGTGTAGGAACGGAAGATGCAGAATTTCTTGAAAAACAGTTCGAACCTGTATTTACAGCAAATGATTTGATGAATGTTGACAACTTCAATATGTTTATCAAAACTCTTGTGAATAACAAGACGGCGCGCCCATTTTCTGTAAGGGTGCCGAATACAGATAAAGGGAATCCAGAAGTGCTTGAGACCCTAAAAGAACTTTCTTATGTACGATTTGGTCGTCCGAGAGAAGATATTGAAGAAGAAGTTGCACGTAAATATAAGATATAATCATTTCTTGTCTGTATTGGAGTAGTTTGATACGATGATGCGGAATACCAAGGTTAAACCTTAGGAATTTTGAGTTACAAATCTTTATAGTTAATTTTTATAGAAATATGAAAAGTCCGAAAGAAGAAAAGACATTTGTTATGATCAAGCCCGATGGTGTTCGAAAAGGGCTTATTGGTGAAATTATTCATCGACTTGAGCAACGCGATATGAAGGTTATAGCGCTTCAGATGTTTCAACCAACTGCCAAGCAGATGGATAATCATTATCCAAAAGATAAAACTTGGGTTACTCGCTTGGGAGATAAGACGTCAATGACATATGAAAAATACGGATATTCTCTAAAAAAAGATTTTGGTACTGATGATAAATATCAAATCGGTAAGAAAGTACGAGGGTGGCTTATTGAGTATATGGTTTCGGCACCTCTAGTTCGTATGGTGGTACAGGGTGTACATGCGGTCGACATGGTTCGAAAGATAGTTGGACCAACTATGCCTTATGCAGCTGAAATGGGTACTATAAGAGGAGATTTTTCTGCCGATTCTCCTGCGCTTGCAAATGCGGAGAAGCGCGCAATTATGAACCTTGTGCATGCTTCAGAGACGTCCTCTGAGGCTGAACATGAAATCAAACACTGGTTTGGAAAAGAACCGATTTATAGTTATAAACGGTTTGGAGTTGATGCGTAAGCATATAAAACCTAGAAATTAAAATAATTTATTTGGTTTTGAAGAAACAGAAATCAAAAATACTTTGCAAATAAAGTGTTTTTGGTCTTAAGTATTCACTTTTCTACTAAGTGTGTTGAATATTGTTTTTCACTTGCATATCTGTGATTGAGGGGTACCCTAATATATAGGGGTTGTTTTGGATATTATCTAGATCAAATAATTTTTTCAGGGACTCCGAATTGTATAAAATCGTAACGCCTTGGCGTTCGTACTGAGGAGACCCACCTAGCTCTTGCTAGGTATATCATCCGAAATGACCCCGCACATGAGCTCCGACTGTAAGGTCGGAGCTCATGTGCGTTTCCTGTGATATACTAAAAGATAAGTTATATATGTTTCGTGTGAACGGAAAACGAATGTACATTTTTCTATCTGGCGTATTATTGCTAGCAGTTATCGTGTATTGGCTTGATGCTATTGCACAAGATAACTTTTACTACTGGATATACTGGTGGTATGACATAATGATGCACTTTTTGGGCGGTTTTTTAGTTGCTAGTTTTGTATTGTGGTTTTTTTTGCGGTTTGGATTCAATCGATTCCAAACTCTCTCAGCTTTTTTTGTGATTTCGATTGTTTCTGGATTTAGTATTGGAATTGGATGGGAGTTGTTTGAATATTTTTCAGGTATTTTGCAACAACAACCAGGCAACATTATCGGAGATACCATACTTGATTTGGTGATGGACTGTGTTGGGGCAATAGCGGCGTGGGGTGTTGCGTCTTTGTTTTTTGTTGAGCGTAAAGAATTACAAAATGGTTAAGTACTATTATTATGAATGAGATATTAAAATCTAGTACTAGTACCGGTGACGTGCGAATCGGGTTTTATGGTGGGGTAGATTCAGTCACGGGCTCTAATTTTTTATTAGAATCTTCAGCAACACGCATTCTTATAGATTGCGGTCTTTTACAAGGCCAGCGTATTTGTAGCCCTGAAAATGCAAACCCTTTTCCGTATAATCCAGAAGAAATACAAGCACTTGTTGTAACCCATGCACATATAGATCATATTGGACGCATACCAAAACTTGTTCGAGATGGCTTTAAGGGAACTATTTACTCAACAAAGGAGACTAAACAACTTGCAGAAGTGATGTTGCCAGATTCAGCCCAGCTACTTCAACAGGAAGCTATGTCGTGTGGCACTTTTGCGCCGTACTCTCCTGAAGACGTCGCGCCTATTTTTGGTCAATGGGAAATACTTCCGTATTATGCACCAATTACAATTGGAGATTTCATTGTAACATTGCGAAATGCAGGGCATATTCTCGGTTCTGCAATGGTAGAGTGTGAACATTCTGCAATTGGTAAGATCCTTTTTACAGGAGATATAGGTAATTCTCCATCGCTTCTTTTGAAAGATACAGATACGGTAGAGAACATTAACTACCTAGTAACGGAGTCAGTGTATGGCGATCGTATACACGAAGTCGTGGATAGTCGTATAGGACAACTAGAAGATGTTATTGAACGCACAGTAGCGCGTAATGGTACACTTCTGATACCAACATTTTCGATTGAGCGGACACAAAATATTTTGTATGAAATAAATATGCTTGTTGAAAAAGGTCGTATTCCTGAGGTTCCAGTGTTTTTGGATTCCCCACTTGGCGCGAAGGTAACAGAAATTTACAGAGCAGCAAAGAC
>JAPXOG010000012.1:0-8014 GCA_033811555.1 Minisyncoccota bacterium | reverse complement strand
ACAGAATATAACGACTCGGTTCGAAAAGTAATGGAAAAAGATGATGATATTTTTGATTTTAAAGGTCTTCGCGTAGTTGCTTCTGACGAGGAATCAAAAAATATAGGAACTTTACCAGGTCCGAAGGTTATTATCGCTGGATCAGGAATGTCTGTTGGCGGGCGCATTATTCGGCATGAGAAAGAGCACCTTGCGGATCCAAATAGCACTCTTCTTATTGTAGGATATCAGGTGCCTGGAAGTTTGGGACGACAGCTTGCAGATGGCGCAAAAGAAGTGCTCATAGGAAATGACTCTGTACCGGTGCGCGCACGTATAGTTTCTGTATCTGGATATTCAGGACATCGAGATCTAAACGGTCTTATGAGATTCGTATCTTCTACAAGCTCATCTCTTAAGCGTGTATTTGTGGTTATGGGGGAACCTAAAGGTCAGCAATTTTTTGCCCAACGTTTGCGAGATTATTTTGGCGTAGACGCGATTGTTCCTAAGTCAGGACAGGTGGTTGAGTTATCATAACGCAAGTGGGAAAAATTGTTTTGAATTTTAAATATAGCTTGTATACTAAAATCAAGTTATGAATTATAAAAGAAACAAACTCAATGAAATAAAAATCTGTGTTTCAGGTGCAGCAGAAACTTCACACTGTGGTCCTCATGCGTATGAATTGGCAAAGGAGTTGGGACGTGAGATAGCACGCCATGACGCTACGATTGTTACTGGTGCAACGACGGGATTTCCATTGTGGGCAGCGATAGGAGCAAAAGAAGCAGAAGGTACGTCTATAGGTTTTTCGCCGGCGGCTTCAGAACGTGAGCACGTTGAAGCCTTCCGTCTTCCAGTAGACTATATGGATCTTATAGTGTACACAGGATTTGGTTACTCTGGACGTGATTTGATTTTAACGCGTTCTTCGGACGCTGCGTTATTTGGATGTGGACGAATTGGTACCATTCATGAGTTTACTACCGTGTTTGAAGACAATAAACCTATAGGAGTATTGGAAGGAGATTGGACTACTGACGAGACGATAAAGACGATTCTAGAGCGGAGCAATAGAACTTACGACAAAGTGGTGTTTGATTCTAACCCAAAAAGATTAGTAGAAAAAATCATTGAACTGATTAAACGTGATAAGGCTATAAATAAGATGACTTATAGTTATCGTGCGGTGGAAGAAGGAGAAGATATTCATGGATAGCACAACCCGAGTTTTTATTAGCAGGATAGCGCAAGGGTAGGCAAGTAATACGTTAATTAAGATTTAGAGATTTGCAAAATCTACACTAACTGCAAATCACTTTCTTATTTAAAAATTCCCCGTTAGGGGAATTTTTAAGAGATAACTTGTGAGACGATTCGATCAAAAGTCTTTGGATGGTCGTTAGCAATTTCAGAAATCATTTTGCGGTTGAGAACTATTCCTTTTTTATGTACAAGACCGATAAATTTGCTATATGAGATATTGTGAGGAGCAAGTGCTGCAGATATACGAGTATTCCAAAGTTTTCTGAAATCATTTTTCTTGTCTCGACGGTGAGCAAAAGCATAAGCTCCTGCGTGGAAAAGCGCCTCTCTAGCCTGGCGTTCTTTTGATTTACGGGCATTGCGAAAACCTTTTGTTTGTGAGAGAACATTACGACGACGCTTTATTGAAATTTTTCCTCGTTTGACTCGTGTCATAGATTAGAAGAAAGTGAATGTTTGTGGTAATGGATAAAAAATCAATTTATGTTCAAAGATTATTTGCTTGGCAAGAAACGTTCTCGTACTTTTTTTGATAGTGCAATCTTTATGTTCCGTTTACGGGCAAGCTGAGTTGAACGGGACTCTTTAGCGTTGTAGTGATTGCCCCCTGCTTTGCGACGCAGGATTTTTCCAGACTTAGTAACACGAAGTCGTTTGCTGTATGCCTTATTTGTTTTCATAAAAATGAGCCCAAAAGGGCTTTTTTATAATACCCTTTTTTTACCGTTTTGCAAGAGAAGAGCTTACTTTTGCAAGGAAATATATGGGAGTATAGAAGGAAGAACAAATTATTATTTTCGTTCCAAAACCATAGACATTCCTTTTGGGGTTTTTGCTGGTGGTTCCGCGATTTTGTGTTCCGCAGATAGTAGCTTAAGAAATCTTTCCATGCGCTCGCGTAGAAATGCTTCCTGCAAATATTTTGTTCGTCCCTTCAAGTAGAGCTCAAACTTAACGCGATGACCTTCAGACAACCAGCTAGATGCCTGTTTAGCTTTAATTCCCATTGAGTGGTCTGAAGTCCCTATTTTAATTTGAATGCTCTTTGTTTCTGTCTGATGAGATTTAGCTTTATTTTCACGTGCTTTTTTCTTTTGTTCGTAAAGATATTTTCCAAATTCAATTATTTTTGCAACAGGAGGAACAGCATTTGGTGAGATTTCTACAAGATCTAATTCAAGCTCGCGAGCTTTAGCTAGAGCTTCCTCACATGAAAGTACTCCGAGATTTTCGCCATCGGCTCCGATTACTCGAAGCTCGGAAGCACGAATTCCCTCGTTAATACGGATATTTCCTTTGTCTCGCGGATTACTCAAGTGTGTGCTAAAAATCTACTAATGCCCTGATAGTACTACAGATTTCGGTTTTTTCAATTAATTTATGATAAGGTAAGGTTTACGAAGAAAGCTAAACTTTTTCACAACCTCCACTTCTTGTTCATACGAAATCTTCGTGGTTTCTAAAATGTATTGATGTGTTACGAATGATAAAGGATCGCATCTACTGATTGTTCAGTATCTAAAGTTGTTTCCACTGCACGATTTAGCTTTTGACTTTCGATGTTTTGAAAAGAAAAACCGCCCAACGGCAAAGCCGTTGGGCGGGGTCTCCTTCGCGAGAAGCAATAGGAGGATAAAAACAGAAAGGATTAAGGACAGGCGTTGTTGTAGCGGTAGTATTTATACCCATTACCTTCGAAATATGACCACGGATGGTATATAAGCGAGACCTTGTCCAGATTGTTGTAGGTAGTGGACTCGTACCAATACGCACCACTATCTCCCGAGGTTGAGTAGAACACCGCAGTGTGAACACCAGATTTGTTCGCAATGTCACCTTGGAGGAGATTTTTTCGGGAACTCAGGCGGGTAGAAATACTAGGGAGGGTTGTCGTCGAGTATTTTGACGAGAGCCCCCACACTCGACTTACAAAACCAGAACAATCTACTCCACGTGAACATGATTCGATCGAGGAGTTGATATCACCTGCCTGTCGTCCGATACCCATCGAGTAATTGAAAAGATCGACAGTATCAAACCCACCCCAATCATACGAGACGCTAAAGTAATACTTTGGTGTCGAGAGATAGTGCGGACGGGAGCGCCCCGGACACGAACCGGATATGTTTGCGGATTTTAGATAAATCTCGTTGCTACGATATGCCCACGCGCGATCCATCATGGTAGACCTTCTAACACAACTCGTGGGTGACTCAGAGAGCCCCCTACGAGAAATATCGTCCAGTATCCCAGATGCGGATACTGGAGGAGGTCCTTGTGGAAGCACGTTAGGCAGTTCACGGAAAAAGCGGAGTTTTAATACATATACAGCATCTTTGGCGCCGAGAAGATAGAAGATAGAATCGTCGGAAGAGATTGTAAATGGACTATTGATGAAGACGAATTCTTTATCTGACGGTATACGGGCAACGCCGTTTGGGCGCAGTTTGCTATCGTACCGGTGGATGATGGTGTCCACATCAAACGAATAATCCGGTCTTGTATATGTCTCGACTGTTTCTGCAAAGATGCTACCATTTCGCGATAGCAGGAAGAGTACACTACCGTAAGTGTCGTTTTGAAAATTCTCGACACGTTTCGTGGATCCGTCTGTAACTTCAATACGGGTATCATCTGAGATCTGATTGATGCGAGCAGGTGGCTGGATGCTCTTTCCAACCGTAACACGAGAGTCATCAGTACGGCCGACAAGAGCATACTTAGCGCCGCCATCTATCTCCACAACCAGATTGCCAACTGCATCGGTGAAGAGTTTAGTAAACATTTGAGAGCTGCCGTAAGGAATGAACGCGCGCTTGGAGATGTTGCCTGAGTAATCTACCCACACTATCGCAGGTTCGTTGTTCGAAAGGTCTAGAACAGCAATCTCATCGCCAACTAAAGCGAAGTCATGGATGCTAACGATCTCTGAGTTCGATAGATCCACAATAGAGAGCTGGTTTCCAAACTTGTCGTATTCAAGAAGTCGGTGTGCGGCGGCGTCGGCAATCCAAAAGTCGCCCTCGGCGTCAATTTTGAGTGCAGATGGTCCCCAAGGAATCTGTTCGTAGCCGAGTCCATCATAAGTAATCCCGTCTTTGCCAATCGGAATTGAGAAGAGGATGTTGTTACCAAATATTGAGGAGGAGGCAGAGGCGTAATTCTCATATACAGGAAGTTCTGAGAGGTCATAAACGGGAGTAACAGCTTTGTCTGTCGGGAGTGCAAGAAGCGCGATAGTGCCTGCGAAAATTGTGAGAATGCCGATGATGATAATTTTGTAGTTCATGGCTTTTTCCTTTCTGGCCTGAAGGGCCGGTTGGGTGCTACGAGAGTTTGTAATCCTTTCTGTTGTCAATGAACTGTTCCGCGGTTCATCGTACAGAGAGAAGATTAAATAAATCTCAAATACCGTTTTTGTTAATTTGATAGTTAGTAGTGGTTTTCCTACTCATCTCAACTTATCAATTATAGATAAAGAAAATATAAAATCTTTTAAGATGTATTGATATAAAAACTGGAAGAAGAAACATAAAAACGCCACGAGGGCGTTCTTAAATTTTGTGTGGAGATGGGCGGTTTGACCCGCCGTCCAATATGCGAAGTTGTGCGATTCTACGTTGTATAGCTTCGTCTTGAATTCTTACAAGGTATCTAAAAGATGAGCAAAACGATACCGAGCCAGTTCTGATTATTGTCCGAACTGTGGCAGAACATCCGCAGAACGTAAGATCGAAGTGGTTTACACCTTAATCCGCTGAACGATCATAAGCGAACAAGATGTCGCGAAGGCGTCTTTAAGCAAGAGCGAACGCGAAGTCACGTGCTGTAAAGTACGGACTGAGTACTGCTGATTTTGCAGTTATGTTTGTGTCGTTTTAAGGAAGACAACACCCTTCCACAACGCACGCACGACAATCATCACATTGTCGAAACGAGGCATCCCCTGAATTTTCTCGTGATCAACCTATTGTGTAGATTTATCTCACATACAAGAAAATTCAGCGAATGCCTACGTTATTTGGTTTTCAATGAACGTCTGATATCGCGGTCAGCTTCGCGCCTCTTTATTGTCTCACGTTTATCATGTTTTTTCTTTCCACGAACAAGAGCTATATCAATTTTTAGCTTGTGTTTTTTATTATACACCGAAATAGGCACTATTGTCAATCCCTTTTTTTCTCCATAGTTGTACAAATGAAGTATTTCTTTTTTTGAGAGAAGTAATTTACGCGTACGATCTGGTTCGTATTCTTTTGGAGTATTATTTGGCTGATATGGTGGAATGGTTGCGCCCACTAAAAATGCTTCGTTATCCCTAATGACTACATATGACCCAGTAAGCTCTCCGAGCCCTGATCGCAACGATTTTACTTCGTACCCTGAAAGAACCATGCCTGCTTCAAAAGATTCAAGAATGGAATAGTCGCGTAGTGCTTTTTTGTTTTGTATAAGTTTCATAATTCCACTATAGCGCATCGTTGACTTTTTGGGGATGTACGCGTATGGTCCTCAAAGGGATTTGTGTTCACAACAAACAAAAGGAGGAAAAAATGGAAAGGGCATTTTTGATTTATCTCGGAACGCTCGGAATCGGAATCTCATTTGCAGTTGTGGTTGGTGTTACCTTGAAACTCAAGTGGGAGCATCTGCCGGCCTTTAAGTTGTCATACCCTATCGGGGTAATTGCGTGGTTGGTCTCTGCACTATTGCATATCTCAAGGGTCGGTACGGACAGCTTTTGGGTGTTCGTGTACGGCGCTTCTTGGGTGCTTGCCCTAATGGCAATAGGGGCTGGCATTGCACTTTTCTTTGTCGGTGAAGAATCCACCGACGAAGAAGATGAAAATTCTCAAAAATGAGAGTACGCCCGCGACAACCCCCAGGGTTGTCGCGGGCTATAAATTTACTTTCATCTTTTGGAAACCAACTATATACTGTACTTTGTATGACTGAAACAACTCCAAAAAAAGGACGAAAACCAAACGTACCCAATATGCGTATGCCTACAAAGCAATCGTTTTGGACAAATGTCGTACTTACAATACTTCTTTTCTTTCTATTGTCGCTAGTTTACTCAGGTATTTCTGAGGTTCAGAAGTTAGAAGAGATTCCTGTGTCTGAGCTTATGCAAGATGTTGCTGTGGGCAATGTAGAAACTATTTCCGTTTCTGGCAATAAGTTAAAAATAACGTATCGCGATGAAACGAAGAAGCGCTCAGTCAAAGAGATGAATACATCTCTTCCCGAGATGTTTGCGTCTTATGGAATTACTGCGGAACAGCTTGCAAGCACATCTATTGTAGTTGAAAGTGAGTCGGGGTTTTGGTACTGGGTTTTGACGCTAGCTCCAATCATTCTTCCTTTAGGATTTATAATCTTTTTTATCTGGATGCTTTCTCGACAAGTAAAAGGCGCTGGTATGCAGGCGCTGAATTTCGGCCAGTCAAGAGCTCGGTTTTTTGATCCAAAAGATAAAACGAAAGTTACATTTAAAGATGTTGCCGGCGTCAAAGAGGCGAAAGAAGAACTTCTTGAAATAGTAGATTTTCTTAAAAATCCCAAAAAATTTCTCAAAATTGGCGCTCAGATTCCCAAGGGAGTGTTGTTGATGGGATCTCCTGGAACAGGAAAAACTCTTTTGGCGCGTGCTGTTGCAGGAGAAGCGAATGTTCCATTTTTCTCAATTTCAGGTTCTGAATTTGTAGAGATGTTTGTGGGTGTTGGAGCATCACGCGTGCGAGATTTGTTTCAAACGGTGAAGAAAGCGGCTCCCGCAATTATTTTTATAGATGAAATAGATGCAGTTGGACGTGTGCGAGGAGCAGGACTCGGTGGTGGAAATGATGAGCGAGAGCAAACTCTTAATCAGATTCTTGTTGAGATGGACGGGTTTGAACCAAATGAAAGTGTGATAGTGATGGCTGCAACAAACAGGCCGGATGTATTAGACCCTGCGTTATTGCGCCCAGGACGATTTGATAGGCGCGTTCGTTTGGATTTACCAGATCGCTCTGAACGTGAGGCAATTTTGGCGGTGCATTCAAAGGAAAAACCACTTGCTGAAGATGTTAACTTGAAGGTTATAGCTGAGCGTACCCCGGGATTTTCAGGCGCTGATTTGCAGTCGCTGACGAATGAAGCAGCGATTTTGGCTGCTCGCGAAAATCGTTTGAAAGTTTCTCAGTATGATCTCATTCGATCTATTGAAAAAGTAATGTTAGGGCCTGAACGCAAAAGTCATATTCTCTCAGATCACGAAAAAAATATAACGGCATATCACGAGGCAGGACATGCATTAGTTGCATCAGTTCTTCCAAACGCCGACCCTGTGCACAAAGTGTCTATTATTGCCAGAGGACATGCAGGTGGGTACACACTGTCGTTACCTCTAGAAGAAAAACGATTGCTATCAAAGAAAAGTTTTGTTGATCGTCTGGCAATGATTTTGGGGGGGTATGCAGCAGAACAAGAAATCTTTGGTGACATAACAACAGGACCTTCAAGTGATTTGCAGATAGCATCAGCGCTTGCTCGCGACATGGTTGCTCGCTATGGCATGTCATCAAAAATCGGACCTGTGGCATTTCACGATGACGGCGTTCATGCAACAGCAGGAGGTATGATAGTGGAAGGAAAAGAATATTCAGAGAAAATAGCAGCAACAATTGACGAAGAGGTGAAGTCGTTTGTGGAGAAAGCACTTGAAGAGGCAACCGAGGTACTCAAAAAGCACCGCCCTGCATTGGATGCGATAGTTGCGCAC
>JAPXOG010000011.1:0-22663 GCA_033811555.1 Minisyncoccota bacterium | reverse complement strand
AAATAGGATACGGTATTACACGTCTCAACCCAGACGGAACACTAGACAATACATTTAATACAGGTGAAGGGTTAGAACTTAGTGGTGATTTTCCACTTATATCCATCGCCATACAAAACGATGGAAAGATTGTTGTGGGAGGAATTTTCTCTTCATATGATGGGGAAGAGATAGGTTATAGTATTGCTCGACTAATTCCTCCAATGAACAACGTAGGAGATGACGACGATGATGTGGAAAATGGCGGTGATGAAGGAGGATCTTCGTCCCATGGATCATCTGGCGGAGGAGGTTCTTCAAGACATAGAATGGTTTCGCCGAAACCTGCTCAGATAGCGCCTGCTTCACAAGAAGATCTTATAAAATCAATATTGGAACAACTTATTCTGGTGCTTCAGCAACTGATTCAATCCCTCACCCCCAAGGTTTAACCTCGAGGTTTAACCTTGGGGTTAAATCTTTTATATACTTTTTATTCCATGTGTGTTAACATGCATGCTCAGAGCCGTGTGGCTCTTTATTAGTCTTATCTCGGAAGTATCGCAATACGCCGAGAAAGGAGAAGTTAGTATAGTATGGAAGGAGCAAAATTGTACGTCGGCAACCTTAGCTACAACACGAGCGAAGCTTCGCTTCGTGAGCACTTTGGACAAGCTGGCTCAGTCGCATCAGCGACAATTATTCGCGATAAGATGACAGGCCGTTCAAAGGGTTTTGGATTCGTTGAGATGGCATCTGCCGATGAGGCGCAGAAGGCAATCGAGATATTTCATGGAAAAGATTTTGAAGGACGCCCACTTACAGTAAATATCGCACGTCCGATGACTGAACGTCCTCCGCGTCGTGACAATTACGACAACGGTGGCGGTCGTTGGTAAACGTATGTTGTTGTAGTATTTTTAAAGCGAGAATTATTTTCTACTGAAAACGAGATTACTCTCGTCTATAGAATCAAAGAAACCTTAAAAACACACAACTTATTTTGTTGAAAAGGATCTAGACAGTGTCTAGGCCCTTTTCGTTTTCCACAGTGTTTCCACAATTATAAAGAAAATGCAAAAAATCATTACTTTAAGCCCTAAAAAATCAAGAAACACGGCTTAAAATAAGGGAAGAAAACTTGACAAGTGCATTTTGTCGAGTATACTTATGGTTACTTATATGAAGATTTCAAATAGTTGCATATCGAAGCGGAGCATATAGATGCGAGCCCTTCGGGCGCGCCTCAGGATACTCCGCAAGAAATTGCGGATTTTTTAATCCTCATAATAAGTAGAAGTACTTTGACAACTGCATAGAAAACAATAAAAAGAATCAATGTTTATTTTGTAAACAAAATAAACGCAGGTATCTCGTGCGGCTTATCTAGCGCCGTACGGGAATCAAATAACGTGTACCATACAGCGGTGTGTGGTGCATGTGTCGCATTCGCACTGTATGTGCGTATGCGAGACGGTTTTTAGATTTCCTAACGGGAGATCTAAGGGCGTATGGTGGATGCCTTGGTTCTGTGTGGCGATGAAGGACGTGGTGTAACTGCGATAAGCTTCGGGGAGGTGTTAAGCAACCTTCGATCCGGAGATTTCCGAATGGGGAAACCCTATTGAGTAACCCTCAATAATCTACACATGTTAAGTGTGTAGGAGCATACCCTGGGAAGTGAAACATCTCAGTACCAGGAGGAAAAGAGAACAATTGTTATTCCCTTAGTAGCGGCGAGCGAAACGGGATCAGCCCAAATCGCGCTGTACTTGTATAGTGCGAGGTTGTAGGGCGGTAACGCCTGTTTTTAAACAAGGGGAAAGTTACAAAATGCATTTTTAGTCGAATGTGCTGGAAAGCACAATCCCAGAAGGTAACAGTCCTGTAGACGAAAGAAATGCATCTTTCTAGTTACCGTTCCTGAGTACCTCAAGACACGAATAGCTTGGGGGAATCCGCCGGAACTAACCGGCAAGGCTACATACACACAGAGACCGATAGTGAACTAGTACCGCGAGGGAAAGGTGAAAAGAACCCCGGATAGGGGAGTGAAATAGATCTGAAACCATATGCCTACAAGGAGTCAGAGCGGACACATCACTTTGCGCATGATGCAAGTCAAATCTTGAAGTACAAATCTTTAAACAATTTTTACTTCAGATTTTAGTTTTGCTAATCGTGTGTGGCGTGATGTGCCCGTCATGGCGTGCCTATTGAAGAATGAGCCAACGAGTTTATGTGTGCGGCGAAGCTAAGTCCTTTATCGGATGAAGCTACAGGGAAACCGAGTGTTAATAGCGCGCACTTTGAGAGCAAGAAGGTCGGACGTGTCGACAAGTAATTGTCTTCGTGTCCGGCATTCTCGCTCTCAAAATGTCGCACGCATAAGACCCGAAGCTAGGTGAGCTACCCATGAGCAGGGTGAATCTCGTCGAAAGGCGGGAGGAGGCCCGAACCGGTTGATGGTGCAAAATCTTCGGATGACTTGTGGGTTGGAGTGAAAAGCTTATCGAACCTAGTAATAGCTGGTTCTCTCCGAAACAGCTTTTGGGCTGGCGTACAGCGTACCTCTTGGGGGTAGAGCACTGGAAGGTTTCGATAGGGAGAAATCTCGCGAAACCTATCAAACTCCGAATACCAAGAGTAAATACTGTGCAGTTAGACCGTGGGGGCTAAGCTCCACTGGTCAAAACGGAAACAGCCGTTGATCTCAAGTTAAGGTCCCTAAATTGATGCTAAGTGCAAGTCGAGGAGGTGGAATTTCTCAGACACTGAGGAGGTTGGCTTAGAAGCAGCCATCCTTTAAAGAAAGCGTAACAGCTCACTCACTCAGAGATTCCGCGCCACAGACAAACGGGGCTAAGCATCATACCGAAACTGAGGATTGTACTTTACTTTTAGTAAGGTGCAGTGGTAGGAGAGCATTTCCATCTGCGATGAAGTCGAAGGGGTGACCCACGATGGAGCGTTGGGAAGAGAGAATGTTGGTACAAGTAACCGCAATGCGGGTGAAATCCCCGCACGCCGAAAAACCGAGGTTTCCTTCGCGATGGTAATCAGCGAAGGGTTAGTCGGGCCTAAGCCGATGGCGAAAGCCGAAGGTGATGGACACACGGTTAATATTCCGTGACTCGGCTGTAATTCGATGGAGTGACGGAGTGCAGTATGTATCGCACATTATTGGATTTGTGTCGGGCATGCGAGGGGGTTTGTTTGGTAAATCCGGCAGACACTACTCCAGAGGCATGTTCGGGAACCCAATCTACGGAACGGGGAACGATACAAAGCGCGCTTCCAAGAAAAACTTCTAAGGTTAATTACAGACGATCCGTACCGCAAACCGACTCCGGTGGTTAGGTCGAGTAGACCAAGGCGAACGAGTGAGAGGTCCTCAAGGAACTCGGCAAAAAAGCGACCGTAAGTTAGCGATAAGGTCTGCCTGCGCAGTGATGCGTGGGCCGCAGCTAAAGTCTTCCTGGCGACTGTTTATCAAAAACACAGCTCCCTGCGAACTCGTAAGAGGATGTATAGGGGGTGACACCTGACCAATGCCAGAAGGTCAAGTATGGATGGTCTACGCCGCAAGGTGTAGGCTGAGCTATATAAGCCCTGGTGAATGTCGGCCGTAACTATAACGGTCCTAAGGTAGCGCAATTCCTTGTCAGGTAAGTTCTGACGCGCACGAATGGTGTAACGACTGGGAAACTGTCTCGAGGACTCGCTCGGTGAAAATACGATGGGGGTGAAGATGCCCTCTACCTGCAGCTAGACGAAAAGACCCCAGAAGCTTTACTACAGCTTGATATTGGGCGTATGAATTAACTGCGTAGCATAGGTGGGAGAGGTTGAAGGGACGGTTTCGGCTGTCTTGGACTCGCCAGTGAAATACCACTCTGTTTTATTTGTACGTTCTAACCTCGGAGGCAAAAACTACGGGGAACAGTATCTGGCAGGTAGTTTGTTTGGGGCGAATCCCTCCTAAAAAGTAACGGAGGGGTCTATAAAGGTTCCCTAGGCGCGAATGGAAACCGTGCCGATAGTGTAATGGCAAAAGGGAGCTTAACTGCAAGACGGACATGTCGAGCAGATACGAAAGTAGAGCATAGCGATCCGACCTTTAGCATTAGATGCGGAGGAAGCTCAACGGATAAAAGCTACTCTGGGGATAACAGGCTGGTACCACCCGAGCGTCCACAGCGACGGTGGTGTTCGGCACCTCGATGTCGGCTCACCTTATCCTGGGGCTGGAGAAGGTCCCAAGGGTTTGGCTGTTCGCCAATTAAAAAGGTACGCGAGCTGGGTTCAGACCGTGCAGGTTTCTGAGAAATTTTTCTCGGGCCCTGCACAGTCTGAATCCCTTCAAGGCAACTCTTAAATATCCTACAAATTCTTTTCGTCTTAAAAGATATGTAATATTTCGCACGCACTGAAAAGGCGAAAGCGAAATGAATCAATCAAATCACGGCGGTCACACGTAGTAATATGTGTCGAACAAGCTGAAAAAATCGGTAGAATCTCAAGTAGACGATACCGAGTCGTGCGCTTTATAGCGTTGCGATGTAGAGACTGCAATTCAGCCATCCCTCTGGGATGAAGGTACAGTCCAATGCAACGAGCAATCGTTGATATCATGCGTGAGACAGGTTGGTCTCCTATCTGCTGCAGGCGTCGATTCTTGAGAAGACTCGTTTCTAGTACGAGAGGACCGAAACGAACTGACCTCTGGTGTGGCAGTTGTACCGCCAGGTGCACCGCTGCGTAGCTATGTCGGGCATGGATAACCTCTGAAAGCATCTAAGAGGGAAGCCAACTTCAAGATTAGGAATCATAGACCCGTGAGAGATGATCACGTTGATAGGCGTTAGGTGTACGCACAGTAATGTGTTGAGCCGAGACGTACTAATTCGTCGTTGTCTCCTGTTAGGGAATCTGAAAATCGTCTTATATTTTGATTGTGTTTTCTGTGCAGGAGCAAAAAAGTGATATACACTCAATTTGAAATATACTGAGAATTTTGCTCTGGTGGTTTAACGGCGGGGTCACACCCGTTCTCATTCCGAACACGGAAGTTAAGCCCGCTAGTGCCGATGGTAGTCCTAAGGGCGAGAGTAGGTAGCCGCCAGAACAAAGTTCTCAGATTCGAAAACTTAGTTTGTAACAAAAGGCCGCGCGTAATGCGCGGTTTTTTGCTATTATATAATGCAATTATGAGTTGGGCTGCACGCCGGCAGGCAAAATATTTACTAGGGACAATTTCGGTTTTGATGGTACTCATTGGCCTCCCTCTTTTTTTCCATTTCTATGAAAAACCCTCGTGTTTTGATGGAAAACAAAACAATATGGAGGAGGGCATTGACTGTGGAGGACCGTGTGAAAAAGTGTGCTCGTTTCAGGCGGTGGATCCTATAGTGCATTGGAAACAGAGGTTTCAGATCGTTCCTGGAATGTATAGTGTTGTAGCGCTGGTTGAAAATGCAAATGACTCTTATGAATCTGAGTCAGTACCATATATATTTCGCTTGTATGATTCTACCAATGTTTTTATAGCCGAGCGTCGTGGTCGCGTACATCTTACTCCTCATTCGGTGATTCCGATATTTGAAACAGGTATTTCAACAGGTGAGCGTATTCCTGGTCGGGTAGAATTTTCGTTTGAAGAAGCTATTCCTTGGGTACGTTCTACATTTACACGACCCGATGTAACGGTACTCTCTCGACGGCTTGATGAAAAACAAGGAACTCCACGGCTTTTTGTAACCGTTCGGAACAACACATTAGAAACTTTTTCTAGTGTGCCTGTTGTTGTTGTTTTGTACGACGTTAATGGTAATGCCGTACATTCTTCTCGAACTGTTGCGGTTCGTATTCCCGGAACTTCGGACACAGAGTTAGTTTTTACATGGCCACAACAATTTATTTCTCCAGTTGCTCGGATTGATGTATTTATGCTGTTTGACTAATAGTGTTTGTTTTATTATACGCGTATGTTTTTTACGTTCTCGCGTTCTGTAGATTGGATATTGTTGGTTGGAGCACTTCTGTTGTCTGCGGCAGGGCTCGTAACTATGAATTCATTCATTGAGCCGAACACGTTTTTTGATCAACAGATAATTTGGTTATTTATAGCGCTAGCGGTTTTTTTGGGTGCAACGCTAGTGGACTGGCGGTTTTTGCGTAATACATGGGTGGTGGTTACGTTGTTTGCGGTCTCTGTTTTATCTCTTTTACTGTTGTTTCTGTTTGGATCTATAACGATGGGAGCGCAATCACGTTTTGATCTTGGACTTTTTTTTATTCAACCCTCTGACCCCGCAAAGTTAGTTTTAATAATTATATTGGCGAAGTATTTTGCGCGTCGACATGTGGAGATTGCACATATACGGCATATTTTTGTATCGGGGGCATATGCGTTTCTATTTTTTATTCTTTTATTTGTTCAGCCAGATTTTGGTGGAGCCATAGTTGTATTTTTACTGTGGTTAGGTATGGTTCTTGTTTCTGGAATATCAAAAAAACATCTTGCTCTAGTGTTTCTAGCGGGCTCGCTGACATTTATGTTGTTGTGGAATTTTGCTTTTCAGGATTATCAAAAAGCACGTATTATTACTTTTCTCAATCCGCTTACTGATATTCATGGGGCGGGCTATAACTCATATCAATCAACGATAACCGTTGGCTCTGGTCAACTTTTGGGAAAAGGAATTGGTTTTGGTACGCAGTCGCGTTTGAGGTTTTTACCTGAGTACGAAACAGACTTTATTTTTGGTGCATTTTCCGAGGAGTGGGGGTTTATAGGAGTTCTGTTTTTACTCGCATGTTTTGCATTGGTACTGTGGCGTATTATGCGTGTAGCATTTTTGGGTGCGACCAATTTTGAAACTTTGTTTGCTGTTGGGATCGCACTTTCTATTGTGGCACCAGCTACAATCCATATAGGTATGAATATAGGATTGCTTCCTGTTACGGGCACGGTATTGCCGTTTGTTTCATATGGCGGAAGCCATCTAGTTATTGAATTTTTGTCTCTCGGGATACTTTCTGGTATGCAACGTTACCAGAGAGAAGTACATCGCGAGCTTTCAGTATAAAAATGTTTCTATGTTTTAAGACGTAGAACGTACCAATTTAATCTTCAAATCCACCTACGACAAATTCAAATTCTCCAAAGTCAGCAGTTCCGCAAGTCCAATTTGGAGATAGCGGGTGAGTTCCTTTACTTGTTTCCATATCAACAATTCCGAGAACATAAAATGCACCGCGAGATTCTGGGCATCCAAACGCTCCAGCTGGATATCTGTAATATCGAAGATTATCCTGTTCAGCACTTCCCGGACCGCCCAGTGGATCAAACACATGACCCTGCATGCTTTTTGAATCGACTAAATCTTTAAGAAAATCGCCGTCTCTAGGAGTATCCCATTTCCCATTAAGATCTATAAAAGCCAAATGTCCGCTCTCGTTGTCACTGTCAGGAAATCTATGATTACTTGTAAGGTATATTTCTAATCCTATCTGCAATTCGCGGATGGAAGCAATGCGCTTTGAGTCACGAGCATTTCTTCGCGCACTGTTTGTTGCTGAAAGAATGACGCTTGAAAGCAGTGCGATTATAGAAATTGACACTAAGACCTCAATGAGCGTAAATCCTCGATTATGTTCGTAGCGCATAACGATTAAGATTGCATTACAAAACCTGGCGGAATCACTTTTTGTGTATTAAGCGGAGGTTCGTTTATGTTTTTGATAAAAATAATAGAAGCCAATGTGAAACATATAAGCCCTACCAATAAAAGGATAAAGCGCGCTGTTGCCTCCGACGAAACAATACCTCGGTTTATCAAAAACATCACCAAAACGCTTTCAGATTTTTTTGAGGGAATCGGAGCCATTGGTTTCTCATCAAAAACAACATCTACCATATGACTACTATAGTATAGGTAGTTATTTAATTTGTCGATGTCTTTTTGTGAGTATTGTAAAGCCCCAAAGTCTGTTCCTGCATATTCTTGAGTGAGTAGTTCTTAAGAATTAGAGAATGGTTTGATTTAGCCATTTCTGAGCACAGTTGTGCGCTTTCTGAGAGTTTTTGTAATGCGTTTGCAATAGCGTATACGTCTCCTGGTGGCCTAACAAAGCCATTTTTTCCGTCTTTAATGATTTCTGGTATTCCTCCTACTGCTGTTGCAACACATGGAATTTCTGCAATGCCCGATTCTAAGATTACATATGGAACTCCTTCTTTGCGTGATGTCAGCATCAGTACATCAAACGCTCTATACATGGAACGTCCGTTTTCCACAAATCCTAGTAATTTTATATAAGTTTGCGCTCCGATAGTTATAATATATTCTTCGATTTTTTGTTTAAGTTCTCCATCACCCATAAGTGACAAGAATATTTTTTTAGAAGAGCTTTGGTTATGCAAATGTACGGCTTCAATGGCGGAAAAGAGGTCTTTATTTGCTGTGAATTCGGCTACAGTAAGTACCCATAGATCTTGTCCGTGTTCACTGATAACAGTTTCATCAAAAAGCGTTTTGCGTGCAGTAGTGCGGTCGAGAAGAGGGTACGGTGCTATACCATTTCGTATGACACGTATTTTTTTACGTACAAACGGAATATGTTCAAATACTTTAGAGTCATGTTCTGAGATGCAGATTGTTGTTGTGGAAAGCACTATTGACAAAAATGATAAGAAAGCTATTGCGGATTTTTGCAAACAGTTTCTTGATTCCCAAAATGGCCATCCATGTGCGGTGAATATAATGGATCGGACTCCAGCGATTCGTGCAGCAAGTGCACCTATTCCTCCGGCTTTTGACGAATTGAGATGTACTATGTCGGGGAAAAATTTTTTATATATTTTAAGAATTTCAAAGAACGCGCGGAATTCTTTAGAGATTTTTACGTTACGCTGGAAATTTTGCACCTGAAAGACAGTAATGCCGTGCTCTTTAAGTTTTTTTAAAAGTAATCCTTCACCACCCAATGCAACTGCTACTTCGTACTCATTAGAGGGAAGTGATGTGGCGATGTCATATACATATCGTTGTGCACCTCCCCAGTTAGATTTAGTGATGACGAAAAGTATTTTTTTCCGCGCATTTTTCATTAGAGCTAATATGCCGTCTTTTTCGATACTTCACAAGACCGAAAGGCTGTTGTACCCTACTGGTACACATGCCTTTGGGCAGGATCACAAGCAAGTGGGAATCAGTAATACTTTTTTTGGGGGATCTTTTGGCCCTGTATTTTTCACTTTGGTTAACTCTAGCCATTCGTCATTTTGAAATTCCTGATGGTGGAAAGCTCGAGGCGCACCTGCAGTCGTTTACAATTTTATTTGTGTTTTGGTTCCTTGTGTTTTATATCGCAGGACTATACGACAAGCACACAACACTGCTTAAAAAACAGATTCCGGTGATTATTTTTAACACTCAATTGATTAACAGTGGTATTGCGATACTTTTTTTCTATCTCATTCCATACTTTGGTATTACTCCGAAAACTACGCTATTTATTTTTCTTCTTGTTTCATTTGTCAACATAATTATTTGGCGTAGATATAGTTTGATGCTATTTGATTCTCCTAATAGGCAATCTGCACTACTTATAGGATCGGGTACTGAGATGGATGAACTGAAGCGCGAGGTAAATGGAAATCCTAGATATGGAATTTATTTTGTCTCATCACTTGATGTTTCCAATATTGCAAATCTCGATTTTCAAAAAGAAATAGTTGAGCGTGTTTATGCCGAGCGTATTACTACTATTGTGGTAGATACAAAACACAGTGAAGTATCGCAGATACTCCCGAAACTATATAATCTAATTTTTTCACGAGTTCGATTTGTTGATATGCATCGTGTATATGAAGATGTTTTTGATCGAATACCGTTATCGTTAGTTGAATATAGTTGGTTTTTAGAAAATATTTCAGCGACTCGAAAATTTGCCTATGAGTTTATGAAACGATTGATGGATATTGTATTGACGTTCCCAATTGCTATTTTTGCTGTTGTAATTATCCCGATTGTTTATATATTTGTTCGTCGCGAAGACGGAGGTCCGATGTTTATAACACAGGAACGAATTGGTAAAAACAATCGTTTAATACGGATATATAAAATACGCACGATGACCGGGAGCGATAGTGGTGATGAGGTGCTTTCAAGTAAACAAGTTGTTACTAAGGTAGGGGAAGTGTTACGTCGTTTTCGTATAGACGAGCTTCCTCAGTTGTGGAACGTGTTTCGCGGAGATATATCACTTATTGGTCCACGGCCTGAATTACCTGCGATGGTTCGACAATATGAAAAAGAAGTTCCATTTTATAATATTCGTCATCTTATCAAGCCAGGACTTTCAGGGTGGGCGCAGATTTACCACGAAAATCACCCGCATCATGGTGCTAACGTAGGAGCAACGAAGGAAAAACTTTCGTATGATTTGTTTTACATAAAAAATAGAAGTATTGCTCTTGATTTAAAGATTGCACTAAAGACCGTTAAAACAATTTTGACTCGCTCAGGGAAATAGTATCCCGCTTACCACATATTTTTAAATCACAAAAGTTGTTGTGTGGGTGTTTTCTCATTTCGGCGGGTCGCTTAAAAGTAGTTTTTGATAAGATCAGGATCTGCTTGGTGCTACACTTATGCAAATCGCAACAAGAAGATGGGCTATTGACAAAATATTTTGAATGTGTATAATAATGTCTAGAAGCTAGAGCCAATGGGCCTATGGGCCCAAAGGAGGCCTAACGGATAGGTCCCGTTGGCTAAAAAAAAGGGGGATTTTCTTGAAGAAGAAAATTCGCGCCGGGTAGGGGCGCCGAAAAATACCTGCCCCGCATGGCGTCAGCTATGCGGATGAGAAGAAAGAAAGGCTGGGCTCGCCCAGCCAAAAACCCTCAAAAGATTTGCCCCCGCTCCATCTGAGCTTTCGGAGCGGGGGCTTTTCATTCTAGTATTTGTTATTTAATGTCTTTAAATTTTCAAGTTTGTGCCATAAGATTACGTCTATGATTATAGATGGTCGAGTAATAGCACAAAATATTCGCGAGGAACTTGTATCTCGCATTGAGCATTTACACAAAAAGCTAGTTTTATCGGTATTACAACTTTCCTCAGATGAAGCAACAAAACAATTTATTCGTATTAAAAAGCAAACAGGGGAATCGATCGGTGTAGTAGTACGTGTGAAGAATATTTCTGAGCACATAACAACTGAAGAGCTTATTGAAGAATTGCACACGGCGGTGCGTGAAAGCAATGGTGTTGTTGTGCAATTACCGTTACCCAAACACATAGATAGAAAAAAAATTTTTGCAGAACTTCCAGCGTCGCATGATGTAGATTGTCTTGGAGATGAAGCCAGAACGGCATTTGAAAACGGTGGGCATTTGCTTCCCCCGGTTGTAGGTGCCTGCAAAGAGATACTAGAACGATACAGCATTAACCCAAAAGGAAAGCAAGTCGTAGTTGTTGGGAAAGGTTTGCTTGTCGGTGGTCCTGCTTCTGTCTGGTTTAAAAACAATGGAGGAATAGTTGAAGTGGTAGATATTGGAGATAATCCTTCTGTATTTGAGACAGCAGATATCATAGTGCTTGGAGCAGGATCCCCACATTTTTTGAAGCCAGTTATGATTAAAGAGGGAGTAGTTATTCTTGATGCAGGTACTTCGGAGAGCGGTGGGAAGGTGGTTGGGGATGCGGATCCTGATTGTGCGCAGAAATCATCTTTGTTTACACCGGTTCCAGGAGGCATCGGACCTATAGCAGTTGCAAAAATATTTGAAAATTTATTGTTATGTAATGGATTGTAATACTTGCAAAATGGATTTTTTTATGGTATAACACCCTGCAGAGAAGTTAACCTCTAGAAGGGAGGAACCATGCAAAATTGGTATGAAAAGATGCACAAAGAGAACACGAGAGTGTTTCTCGCTCTCGTGTATTCCTTCCTCGGCGTCAGGGCTGAGGAAACCCACGGTGAAGTCTTTACCGGGGTTCGTCTCGGACGGGAGTTGCGTCCCGAGGAGGTGACGCTACTACCAGAAGAGATCCAAGAAATCCTCCACGTACATGACGGCAAGGTGCGTTGTCATTTCGTGGAGGTATAGGAGTAAAAGTTCGAGCTTTTGCGCCGTTTTGGCTTCCCGGAACGGCGCTCCTCTTTCTTGATTTTGCCTGAAAAAGTAGTAAAACAAATAATGGAACAACCCAGAAAGGGAGGCGAAATGAGGACAGAAGAAGAGATAATGAAGGACATGGAGCGGGTTGGAATTAAACCGCTTTCAATGTCGAACACAGATCGGATCAGGGCGCGCATTGCTGGATGGGCGGCATATAATCATATGTCGCTTGCAACCGCGCGCTTGAATGCTCCGCAGATTGCGAAAGATCTGCGGAGAGAAGGGTTTAATATAACAGAACGTGATGTGCGAAAGCACATTCACGCGATGATGTTTTATAAATAAGGATGGTTGGGGGGGTGGGGAGGCCCCCTTTTCTTTTTTCTAAAAAAAATATATACTCGCGACATCTTAGTTATGGATGAATCACTAAAGAAAACTTTGAGCCGAGGTGCATATCGCGGTATAAGCGCAATTATCCTTTTATGTGTTATAGGAATCGGTTTTTTTGTATATACTACAGAACACAAAAAAAGTGAGAGGTACGCGTTTAAGAAGGGCTTGGATCTTGCAGGTGGAACGCTCCTGACATACAGGGCTGATATATCGGATATTAAGCCATCTGATATTCGGGACTCTATGCGCACATTGCGGGATGTAATTGAACGCCGTGTAAACAGTGCGGATGTTTCTGGGGCACTTGGCGTACTTGAGCCCATCATTCAAGAGGAGGTAGTTGATTTGGGTGATGTTGACGAATATCGCGTTACTGTGGAACTCCCGGGTGTAACTGATTTGGATGAAGCAACCACATATCTACAGAAAACTCCAGTACTTGAGTTTAAGTTGCTTTCAAATACTGGCGAGTTGCAGACAAGTGAAAAAAATATCCCTGAGTATGTAGCCACTGGATTAACAGGACGTTATTTAACAAAATCTCAACTGCAGTTTACTAAAGCAGGTGGAGCCGGGTTTATGCAAGAGCCAGTCGTGTCTCTGACTTTTAACGAAGAGGGATCAGAGTTGTTTGCAGAAATTACGAGAACTAACGTTGGCAAAATACTTGCAATTTTTCTAGATGGGGAAATTATTTCTGCTCCAGTTATACAAACAGAAATCAAGGATGGTCAGGCGATTATTACTGGTATCAGAGATCCTGAGGAAGCGCGTGAATTAACGAACAATCTTAAGTTTGGTGCTCTGCCTGTGCCGATAGAGCTTATTGGAGCTGAAAATATTGGCGCATCACTGGGTTCCGATATAGTTTCGTCTGGGGTTCGAGCTGGATTTTTAGGAACGATTATTATCGCGTTGTTTATGATTATGTGGTATCGATTGCCTGGAGTTATCGCAACGCTTTCATTGATTGTTTATGGAGTTTTGGTGCTTGCTCTTTTTAAACTTATTCCAGTTACTTTAACCGCGGCAGGTATTGCTGGTTTTATTTTGTCTGTCGGAATGGCTATAGATGCTAACATTTTGATATTTGAACGCATGAAAGAAGAATTGCATTCAGGTAAATCCATTAAAGATGCAATTACTCTAGGTTTTTCTCGAGCGTGGTTTTCTATTCGTGATGGTAACCTTACTACAATCCTCTCCGCTATCATATTGTTTTACATGACAGGAAGTTTGGTGCGTGGATTTGCATTGACGCTTATTATTGGAGTTGTCGTATCGATGTTTTCAGCGATTACAGTTACAAGGGCGTTTATGTATGCAATAGCTCCAAAGACGATGTCTTCTTTGAATAGATTTTTATACGGCTCAGGTATTTCAAAGAATTATGGTTAATTTATTTTTACTATTCACAACAAGCAGATTCATATCTACTATCACAGCACACTTATGTTTATAGTAAATCACAAAAAAATATTTATTCTTATATCAGCGGTGCTAGTGGCTGTTTCTATTGGTGCGATTCTCATGATAGGCCTGCATCTTGGTGTTGATTTTCTGGGTGGCTCATCTATTTCCGTTTTATATGAAGGTAAGGCACCAGATACGACCAGCATTGTTTCTTCCCTAGAAGAAGCTGGATTTCAAGGGTTTATTGTTCGTGAGACTGGGGCTTCCGGCCTAAATATTCGTACTAGTGTCTTGTCAGAAGGAGACAAAGAAAAAATAATGAGTGCACTTACAGTTGAAGGATTTACTGAACCTACGATAGAGCGTATTAGTTCAATAGGACCTTCAGTCGGACAGGAATTGCGTCGAAAAACAGTTCGGGCGATTTTATTTGTATTACTTACAATTATCGCTTATCTAGCATTTACTTTCAGAAAGATTTCTAAACCTGTTTCATCTTGGGTTTACGGATTGATAGCTGTTATTGCTCTTATACATGATGTAATAATTCCAACAGGTGTAGTTGCGGTTCTTGGTCATTATCGCGCTTTTGATGTAGACACACTATTTGTTGTAGCGCTTTTGACTATTCTAGGAGTTTCAGTTAACGATACTATTGTTGTTTTTGACCGAATACGTGAGAACTTGCGTTTGAAAGAAGAGCGACATTCTAAAGAATCATTTGCACAGACGGTTGGTGAAAGTTTGCAACAGACATACGTGCGCTCAATAAACACATCATTAACCGTGATTTTTGTTCTGTTAGTATTGTTTTTCCTTGGTGGTCCAACAATTCACAATTTCATACTAATTCTCCTTATAGGTTTAATAGCAGGAACTTATTCTTCTATTTGTCTAGCATCTCCTCTTCTAGTTGTTTGGGGAGAGCGTAAAATCAAAAAACTTGAAACTCAGAAGGTTCGATAAATTATCGTTCTTGTTGTTTATTATTTGCTCTCGTTATTTTGCGTGACGATTGGTTTTCATTGTTACATTCTTTTTGTCCTTGACGTGCAGGAAAGAGGGGAGTATTATTGATATGTAACAACAGCCCCCGAAAGGGGTTTTTAAGTACCACAAAAATATGAGTCGATTCGTACAATATCTAAAAGACACACGGACGGAGCTAAAGCACGTTTCGTGGCCAACACGCCGACAGGCGATCGTTTTTACTGCGATTGTCGTTGTTATCTCAATTGCAACGGCGGTATATCTAGGAGCGCTTGACTGGGCGTTTAGTAGGGTAGTTGAAACATTTGTTTTGTAATGCATAGATATGAATACACAAAAACAACAAGAACAGGGGCGGCATTGGTACGCCATTCATACATACGCTGGATATGAAGATGCGGTAGTACGCAATTTAAAACAGCGAGTTGAGTCATTGGGAATGGAAGACAAAATTTTTAATGTCCTTGTTCCAACTGAGAAAAAAATAAAAGTGAAACGAGGCAAGCGTGTGGAAGAAGAAGAAAAGATTTATCCAGGATATGTGCTAGTGGATATGATAGTGACAGACGATTCGTGGTACGTAGTTCGCAATACTCCTCGTGTGACGGGTTTTGTTGGATCTGGCATTCAGCCAGTACCTCTGCGACAAGATGAGATAGATGAGCTGTTTGGCAGAATGCAATCAGATATTCCGATGCACCTCATAGATTTTGAGATTGAGGATCGCGTTACTATTATCGACGGGCCTTTTAAGGAGTTTGAGGGGCGTGTTTCAGAAGTTGATCGTCAACGAGGAAAAGTAAAAATACTAGTTTCTATGTTTGGTCGCGAGACACCCGTTGAACTAGATTTTTTACAGGTTAAAAAAATATAAAACTACAGAGCAGATACGAATATCAGAATTATATACGACTTGAGATTCTTTAAAATGTATGATTAAATGATACCTCGTATTCGATATTCGGGTTTCAAAACCATCATCAAATTATGGCAAAAAAAGTTCTAAAAACATTGAAGTTACAGATAGCAGGAGGAGCTGCAACGCCCGCTCCGCCATTGGGTGCAACTTTGGGTCAAGCAGGAGTGAACATAGGCGATTTTGTTAATAAGTTCAATACTGCTACACAAGAAATGAAGGGAGAGACGGTATCGGTTCAGCTTACTGTCTTTGAAGATCGCAGTTATGATTTTATTCTCAAGAGTCCGCCAGCGGCTAGCTTGCTTGCTAAAGCAGCAGGAGTTGAAAAAGGTTCAAGTAATCCGTTTAAGCATGTTGGGAAGGTTACTAAGGCACAAGTGAAGGAAATCGCTGAGCGAAAAATGGCAGATCTTAATGCGCATGATATAGATGCAGCGATTAGAATAGTTGAAGGGACAGCGCGGTCAATGGGAATTGAAGTAAAATAATATCTTAATACGTAAAAAAGAAAAAGCGCTTAACGGCGCTTTTTTGCTTTTTTAACTTCACGATCTAGATACATTTTTGGAATCATCATTTCTGGATTCCATTCACGTTTAAGTTTAGCCAGAGTTTGTGTGGTTTGATACTTGCCAGTTTTGGTGTAATCCTCATTTTTTTTGAGTATTGGGCCGGTCTCAAAAAATATTATTTGTGCAATACGTCGACCGACAACAAGCGGGATAGAATAGTGTGTCGAATTATTTGTGATTTCCATCGTCCAGCGATTGACATAGCCTACATCTCCCCATCCAGCGCATTTACACACTTCAATGAAATTTCTACCTAGCGACGATCGAGCTTTCATCATTGTTGTGACAGTTTCTCTGCCCCCAATAAATTCTTCCGTATGAGCAAGAATAGTTTCTCCAGGGGAGAGGAGTATGACTTTGTCTTCAGGCGCAATGCCTTCAAAATCAAATTTATAATGTGCAAAAAGTTCTCGCGCAGTTTTTGCACGTAATGCTTTTGTGCCCCATACGCGTTGCACATCTCGTTTGTCGTATATGTTGTATATGTTTTGAAAACGACTGGGTTGTTGTTCAACAAAATACTGTTCGCCGAGGGTTACGTCGTAGCTTGACGTTGATAGATTTTCTGGGATAAAAGGATCGATGACTATCGTTCCTTTCTCAATTTCTTCAAGTATTCTCTTATTGGAAAATGCCATAGGCAAAATAATAACGCGTCTATCCACAGATGCAAATTTTGTCTTGAGAAATTACAGTGGTATTTTTGTCGTGGCAAACACTACTTACTCATAGTAAATAATAAGTTATGACAAAAAAAACATCGCGCCGTTTATACACAAAACAGATAAAGACGTATAGACCTGTTAGTCGAGGTGCAGAGCGATGGCTTGGAAAACCAATAAGATGTCTTGATCATGGCTTTGTGTATTTGGTTGATTACATGGGTGATGATGCTTCTATAACTCAAGCTGCGCGTGTTTCTTATGGAAAGGGAACCAAAACGGTAAATGAAGATCGAGGGTTAATAAGATATTTGCGACGACACCACCATACGACACCGTTTGAAATGGTTGAGTTCAAGTTTCATGCGAAGATGCCGATTTTTGTTGCACGGCAGTGGATCCGACATCGTACTGCAAATGTAAATGAATACTCAGGGAGATATTCGGAGATGCTCAATGAATTTTATCTACCCGAGGCAGGTGCGTTGCGTAAACAGTCTGTTCAAAATCGCCAAGGACGAGGGGACGAACTTTCTACAGAACACCAGAAATTAGTGTTGCACATGCTTAAGGAAGAATACGAACATTCGTTTGCGACTTATCAGCGTTTTTTGGAACCCGACATTAATTTGTCGCGTGAGTTGTCGCGTATTGGTCTTTCGGTTGCAAACTATACGCAATGGTATTGGAAAATTGACTTGCACAATCTAATGCATTTTTTGCGTCTGCGTATGGATCCGCATGCCCAATATGAAATCCGTGTGTATGCTGATGCTCTTGCTCGCATTATTCGTGACGCAGTGCCACTGGCTTATGAGGCCTTTGAAGATTATGTTTGTAACGGCATGCATATATCTGGACCAGAAAAAGAATTGTTGCAAAAACATAGTTTTCCAATGAAAGAAAAAATAGCTCGCGAGATTGTATTTGATCGTCTTAAAAATAAACGAGAGACAGAGGAGTGTATTGAGAAATTTAAATTACTTAATCTCATTGAATAGTATGCGCGGGAAACTTATCGCACTGTACGGAGTCAACAATCTAGGCAAGACGACTCAGGCAAAGCTATTAGTTGAACGCCTTTCTCGTGGTGGAAAAAATGCTCATTATCTAAAATATCCTATATATGATTTAGTGCCTTCAGGGCTGGAGATAGAAGCATATTTGCGAGGAGGAAATCCTCTAGAACTTTCTTCTCGAGAATTTCAAATTGTTCAGATTTTAAATAGAACGCAATATGATGAACATCTACGTAGGCGTATTGAGAAAGGAGAGTGGATTGTAGTTGAAGATTATATTGGAACGGGGCTTGCATGGGGTATTGGCGCGGAAGTAGAAGCTGGTTTTTTGGAAAATCTTAATAAGCATTTGCTAGTAGAGGATTGTGCGATACTTATAGAAGGAGATCGTTTTTTAGAAGGGCGTGAGAGTATACACAAACACGAAACTGATGATGTATTGACTGAACGTGTACGCGAAGTTCATCAGGAATTAGCAGATCGTCTAGGTTGGTATAAGGTTCAAGCAAATAAGACCCGCGAAGAAGTTCATGAGAATATTTGGGCGCGTGTGAAATTACTTTTTAACGTATGATATATATTAACCAACAAGACAAAGAACTCGGTGACTGTATTACTCGAGAGGAAAAACGTCAACAAGACGGACTTGAGCTCATTCCGTCTGAAAATTATGTATCTCAAGCTGTGAGAGAGGCACTAGGATCCGTATTTACTAATAAATACTCAGAAGGATATCCTGGTAGACGATATTACGGTGGGCAGGAAAATACTGATGGTGTTGAACGGCTCGCAATGAATCGGGCACGTGAACTTTTTGATGCGAAGTATGTAAATGTGCAGCCGCTCTCTGGAGCTCCAGCAAATATCGCAATGTATTTTGCGTTACTTAATCCAGGGGATACGGTTCTAGGCATGGATCTTTCGCATGGCGGACATCTCACACACGGCCACCCAGTTACTGCTGCAACTAAAGTTTTCCGTTTTGTTCGTTATGGAATGAAAAATATTGATACAGGAGAGATAGATTATGATGCGTTGCACGAAACAGCAAGACGTGAAAAACCTAAAATACTTTTGGCGGGTTATTCATCGTATCCGCGAGAAATTGATTATGCGAGATTTGTTTCTATAGCGCGAGATGTCGGCGCATACGCAGTTATGGATATAGCACATATTTCGGGTCTCATTGCGGGTAAGGCGGTTACGAACCCGTTTGATTTTGGTTTTGATGTACTGACAACAACAACTCATAAAACATTGCGTGGTCCTCGAGGAGGTATGATTCTTACCCGCGATAATGAAGATATTGCAAAAAAAATAGACAAATCTGTGTTTCCTGGACTGCAAGGTGGTCCGCATATGAACGTAATTGCGGCAAAAGCAGTCGCGTTTGGAGAGGCTTTGCATCCAAAGTTTAGAGATTACTCATTGCAAGTGCTTAAAAATGCGCAAGCTATGGGCGATGTTTTTATGAAAAACGGAATACGTTTGATAACAGGAGGTACATCAAATCACCTTATTCTTGCAGATGTGTTTGGGTCTCTTGGTGTTTCAGGAGCAGAGGCGGAGTTAGCGCTAGATGAAATAGGAATTACAGTTAATAAAAACGTGATACCAGATGATGTTCGCAGGCCGTTGGATCCATCAGGCATACGTTTTGGAACTCCAGCTATAACGACGCGAGGATTTAAAGAGTCAGAGTGTGCAGAGATTGCAAACTGTATGGTATCAGTGTTGCAAAACATATCGGATGAGAAGCATAAAATGTTAACAAAAAAACAAGTGACAAACATCGCACATCGATTTCCAGTTCCAGACAGATTCGTATAAACTGATTGTATGAATGAACGGGAAATAATATTACGAGAAATCACAAATATTGTCACAGAGCTTGGGGTAGTTAATGTGCCAATTGTGTTGGAACGTCCAGGAGATATGTCGCATGGGGATTGGGCGTCGCCTGTGGCGCTTTCGATCGCTTCGCGCCTCGGCAAAAACCCGCGAGAGATAGCTGATCACATAGCAGAACTGATTCTTAAAAAAAATATTTCGTATATAGCATCTGTTTCAGTTGCAGATCCTGGATTTGTAAATATCTTTTTAACAAAAGATTTTTTTGAAACATCACTACGTAGAGCGCTTGAAGAAGAAGAGAATTTGGGTGGCACGAGTATTTTTGATGGTAAAACGGTGCTTGTTGAATACACGCAACCGAATCCGTTTAAGCCATTCCATATAGGGCATCTTATGAGTAACTCTATCGGTGAGGCGATAACACGTATGTTTGAATATGCCGGTGCAAAAGTGGTGCGCGCAAACTATCAGGGTGATGTCGGGTTGCACGTTGCGAAGGCGCTTTGGGGTATGTTGCATAAGGGAGTTATGCCTGATGACATATCAGGTATCGGCGAGGCATATGCATACGGACATGAGATGTATGAGACAGATACAATAGCACAACAAGAGATTGTTAATCTTAATAAAAAGATTTATGAGCGCGATCCATCTATTTTGGAAATGTATACGAAAGGTAGAGAGGCGACACTAGCTGCATTTGAAAAGTTTTATTCGATTTTAGGGACGCAGTTTGATTTGTATTTTTTTGAAAGTGAAGTTTGGGAGCTTGGAATGACGCTAGTCACTGAGGGTTTGGAGAAACGTATTTTCGAGCGGAGTGAAGGAGCCATCATTTTTCCAGGGGAGCGATACGGTCTTCATACACGGGTATTTGTTACAAAAGACGGAGTGCCGACTTATGAGACAAAAGAGTTAGGGCTAGCGATACTTAAAACACAACGTAGTACTTTTGATCTATCAATAACTGTGACTGCCGTTGAACAGGAACAGTACTTTTCGGTTGTCTTTAAAGCACTTGAGTTATTACGCCCAGAATATAAAGGAGTTTTTACTCATATTCATCATGGGATGATGGTGGTTCCTTCAGGCAAAATGTCGTCACGAAAGGGGAACATTATTACTGGAGAGGAACTTTTGTTGGACATGATTAGCAGAGCCAAAGAAAAGGTTTCTGATCGAGGTGTTGAAAATGTTGAAATTATTGCTCAAGAGGTAGCTGTCGGTGCCATAAAGTATATGGTTTTAAAACAGGGGTTGGGTAGGAATATTGTTTTTGATAAAGAAAAATCTTTATCTTTTGAAGGAGATTCAGGCCCTTATGTGCAGTATACGTTGACTCGAGCCAGGTCTGTGTTGGAAAAAGCTTTGTCTGAAAAAATCACTGCAGTTGTGCGTATTAATGGAAATCCAACGGTTCTTGAGAGGATGATTGATAGGTTTACCGAGAAAATTGTTGAAGCACTCGAAAATAGAGAACCTAGCGTTGTGACACAGTATCTTGTTGCGCTTTCGTCAGAATTTAATGCGTGGTATGCACAACAAAAAATAGTTGATGTGCAAAATCCAGAATCCTCACATAATGTTGCGGTAACGCGGGCGGTAATGGCGGTTCTCTCTAGGGGACTTTATATGTTGGGAATTCCTACTCCGCTTAAGATGTAGCAAGCATTTTAAGTTGTTGCCTAGTTAGATCTTTATCGTGGTTTTGCTATCCACATTTTTGTTAAAAAACATTTATTTTCAAAGGTAGAATAGAGATAACCCGAGCTCTCTATCAGAGGTGGTGGAGAAGGGTTTTAGAATGCATATAGGTTTAAACGTGGCAGGAAAAAGAAGGCCGAGGTTTTTGGTTTTTGGAGCTATTTTTGCGTCCGTTTATTTTGCTATTTCCTTCTTTTACTTGAATGCCGCAGGCACCCCATCGGTTATTTCGTATCAAGGTAGACTAGCTGACAGTACAGGGAATCTTCTTGGTGGAGAAGGTACTACTTATTATTTTAAGTTTTCAATATGGGATGCGAAGTCTGGAGGAACAAGGCTTTGGCCTTCTGCCGCTCCGTCATCATTTCCTTCTGTGGTCAGAGAAGGTGTGTTTAATGTCAATATTGGAGATATCGCATCAGGGTTTCCTGATCCTCTTGATTTTGATTTTAACGTCGAAAAAGAAATTTACTTACAGGTAGAAGTCTCTCCAAATAATATTGTTTTTCAAACTCTAACTCCTCGTCAACGTGTGGGTTCATCTCCGTTTGCAGAGTTATCTAGAGCTGTTTCGGGTGAGAGCGCATCTTCTTTTGGTACGACTACACCGTTTGCAGGGGCACAAATAAATATAGAAGCAACATCTACATTGTCTAAACTATTGGTTTTGCGCTCGCGAACAGGACAGATATCTAATATTTTTGAAATTCAAAATGGTTTAGGAGATTCTTTATTTTTTATTGATAGAACAGGAAATATTTTTTCATCTTCTTCTATCCAAGTAAGTGGAGGGGCTACATTTTATGGTAATTTGACAGCATCTTACGCATCTACCACAGCTATATCAGCGTCGGCGATTTGTTTGGGTGGAGATTGTATATATTCTTGGCCTTTGATGGGAGGAGGGGTGTTCTCCACCACCTCCGCCAACTATTGGAAGTCCGTCACCGACTTCTTCTCCACAACATCTGCTAATTATTGGAAATCAGTCAACAACTTCTTCTCAACAACGTCTG
>JAPXOG010000010.1:0-24505 GCA_033811555.1 Minisyncoccota bacterium | reverse complement strand
GCTCAGGAAGCCTTGGAACTCGGCTTTTTGGATGCCATTGAACAACCTCGAAAGAAGAGATAGTTGGCGGCCGGCGCCCCATGGGGCGACCGGCCTGTTTTTTTAAATTGTCTTTTTACTATAAAATTCCTACTTTCTGTTTCACCTCGTACATTTTTTCTTGTGCGCGAGAACGAGCTTTCTTACCTCCATTTTGTAGTGCTTTGCGAATATATTTTTCATCCTGTGCGATAGAATCACGTCTTTCACGTAAAGGTTTAATGTATGCATCCATATCTTCAATAAGAGCTTCTTTGAGAGTTTTGTAGTTCCCTTTATTAGATTCATATAGCGAAGAGAGTTCATTTTCATTTTTAAAAAGTTTGTGTATAGAAAAAACGTTGTGTGGAAAATCACCAGATGAATCGGTAACGATACTCATGACGGCTTTTTGGATTTTTTCACGAGTAGCAAATAATGGAATAGTATTTCCATAGTTTTTACTCATTTTTTTTCCGTCAATACCAGGAACGATTGCAACGTCTTTCAAGATGAGATGTTCAGGTAATTTAAAGATTTTTCCGAAAGTATTGTTGAATTTTTCTGCTATATCTCTGGCATATTCAATATGTTGTTTTTGATCTAGTCCAACTGGTACAACATCCGCGTTTTGTATCAAAATATCCGAGGCCATTAGTACTGGATAATTAAACAATCCAACATTAGGATCATAACCTTTAGCGATAGAATCTTTGTATGCATGTGAACGTTGAAGATAAGGCACAGTGACTAGCGTGTTGAAGATCCACGTTAACTCGGTAACTTCAGGAACATCTGATTGAAGATAGAGCGTAGTTTTTTCGGGATCTAATCCAATTGCAAGATAGTCCAAAACGATATCTAAAGTTTCTCGAGCCAATTCTTCTTTATTGTGGACTGTGGTCATTGCATGGTAGTTTGCAACAAAGATGTAGTTTTCGTAATTCTCCTGAAGATCTACATACTGCTTCATTGCACCAAAATAATTGCCGATATGAGGTCGACCTGTTGGTTTGATTCCGGAAAGCAGTATTTTTTTACTCATATCTTATTGAAAATGTTCTGATAGGTATGAAGATATAGTGTTTATTGCTATACGCTCTTGTTTCATTGAATCGCGGTCACGGATTGTTACAGTTTGATCTTTTAGGGTGTCATAATCAACTGTGATAGCAAATGGTGTGCCTATTTCATCTTGTCTACGATAACGTTTTCCAATTGACCCTGATTCGTCATACATTAATCGTAAGTTTTTCTTAAGTTCTCTAGTTATTTCTTTAGCTTTTTCAGCAAGCCCATCTTTTTTCATAAGAGGAAGTACAGCTACTTGAATAGGTGCGATTATAGGTTTTAAACGCAATACAACACGCATCTCTCCTTCTACCTCTTCTTCATCATAGGCATCAGACAGTATTGCAAGAATTGTTCGGTCGACTCCTAATGATGGTTCAATAACATGTGGAGTGAAATGTAGTTTTTGATCTTCATCAAAATATGTTAGATCTATTCCACTATATTCGGAGTGTCGAACTAAATCATAGTCTGTGCGATATGCGAGTCCGTAGAGTTCTTCACGACCGAAAGGATATTTAAATTCAAAATCTATA
Organism: Minisyncoccota bacterium; assembly: GCA_033811555.1. Taxonomy (GTDB): domain Bacteria; phylum Patescibacteriota; class Minisyncoccia; order Phycocordibacterales; family EsbW-18; genus EsbW-18. Next base: position 22,880 of record JAPXOG010000010.1, on the reverse strand, counting down.
GTGCGTTTAGAGTAAAAAGCGAGATCTTTTTCTGCAATTTCATGTTCAAAAACATGTTCTTTTTTTAACCCTATTTCCTTCATCCAATCAATCATTACACCTCTCCACTCTTCAAATGCATGCTTCCAGTTTTCAGGAGAAACGAAATATTCTACTTCCATTTGTTCAAATTCTCGAGAGCGAAACAAAAAGTTACCCGGAGAAATCTCGTTACGGAATGCTTTGCCGATTTGAGCCAGGCCGAATGGAAGTTTAGGATGAAAAGAATCTAGAACGTTTTTAAAATTAACAAACATTCCACCAGCCGTCTCAGGTCGTAGATAAGAAATAGATTCCCCATCTTCTGTTGCACCTATATTTGTCTTAAACATCATGTTGAATTGCTTTTCGCCGCTTAGATTACCATCACACTCAGGACATTTATCAAGATTTTCGAGGTGATCGGCGCGAAATCGACGTTTACATTTCGAACATTCTACAAGTGGATCAGAGAAACCCGATACATGACCTGAAGCCTCCCATACTCGGGGGTTCATCAAAATAGCAGAGTGAATTCCATACATATCATCACGATCAGTAACAAATCGTTTCCACCAAAGATTTTTAACGTTATGCTTTAACTCAGCCCCAAGTGGACCATAATCCCACGTACCAGCTAAACCGCCATAAATCTCGGAACCTTGAAAGATGAGACCGCGTCGTTTGCACAACGAAAGTATTTTTTCCATTCGATCATTTTGTTCTTTTGTCATAAAAACTATAACAAATGTTATATTTAAATAATAACACACCGAGAACAAATCGTCTCAGTAAAAAATTTAAAACATTTAAAAACTATAATCCTTCTTTTTTTAGCTCCTCAAGTAACTCTTCAGCTCGTTTAGACAGGCGTTCCGGCATAGCAAATACAATACGAACTAACAGAGCTCCTCGTTTTCCTGTACCATAAGGTATTCCCTTATCTTTAATACGGAGTACTTCATTTGGTTTGGTGCCACGAGGTATTTTTAGTTCAGTAGATCCTTCGAGTGTTTCGATATTAACTACGGTTCCTGTTAGAGCATCCGATATTTTTATAGGAAGATTCATAACGAGATCGTTACCCTCTTTTTTGAAAGTGGGATGAGGTGTAACATGAACCTTTATGTATAAATCTCCTGGAGATCCATTTTGGATCGCCTCTCCTCCACCAGATAGACGAATCATTTCACCATTCTCGATACCAGGTGGAATAACGATACGCACTTCTTGCTGTTCACGTGTAATACCGTCTCCTCGACACTTTGTACAATGTTCTTTAGGAACTTCTCCTCGTCCGTAGCAAGTACCACATGTTATCACAGTTGCAAATGTTCCAAATAATGAAGTTTTAGTTTCCTTTATTTTTCCTTTTCCCGCACAAACAGAGCATGTTTGAAGAGGAGAGCCAGGTTTAGCACCAGTCCCGTTACAGGTTCCACATGTAGAGTTTTTTGTTATAAGAACGTTACGTTCAGTTCCGAATACAGACTCTTTAAAAGAAAGTTCAACGTCTATAGAGATATCACGACCTCGTCTTACTTTATTTCTTCCTCCTCCAAAAAAATCTCCAAAAATATCACCAAGATCAAATTCAAACCCTCTACCTGCTTGTGTAAATTGAGAGAAATCAAATCCTTCGAATCCTGAAAAACCTCCTTGTCCGCTAGAGCCAAAGGTGCGTCCGTACGTATCATATTCAGCGCGTTTTTGATCATCACTTAAAATAGAGTAAGCTTCATTGATTTCTTTGAATTTAGCTTCATCACCACCTTTTTTATCTGGGTGGTATTTATGAGCGAGTTCACGAAATGCTTTTTTTATTTCACTTTTTGATGCATTTCGCTCAACACCTAAAATTTCGTAATAATTCTTAGACATGATTTACTAAGCTTTCCCATCGGAGCTATCTTTTTTCTCATCATTTTCTGTTGTTTTCTGTTCTGATTGCATATGTGCCCCGATTTTTTGCATTTCTGTTGAAAGCGACTGGATACTCTGATTAATTGAAGTAGAGTCGACACCATCTTTTGCTTTTTTCACGTCTTCAATTTTTGAACGTACGTTAGAAGCAAGTTCTGAAGGTATTTTGTCACCTGCTTCTGTGAGTGCTTTTTCAGCTATTGCTATAGTTTGTTCGGCTAGATTTCGCGCATCGGCTAGTTCTTTTTTCTTTTTGTCATCTTCAGCGTGTTTTTCTGCGTCTTGTTTCATACGGTTTATATCATCATCAGAAAGAGATGAGCTTCCTTCTATTTTGATTGACTGTTCTTTACCTGTGGTTTTGTCTTTCGCTTTAACAGTGAGGATTCCGTTGGCGTCTATATCAAAAGTAACTTCTATTTGTGGTGTTCCACGTGTAGCAGGCGGTATACCATCTAGAATGAATCGTCCCAAATTACGATTATCTGAAGCCATAGGTCGCTCTCCTTGTACTACATGTATTTCTACTGAAGTCTGGTTGTCTGCAGCGGTTGAAAAAACTTGAGATTTAGATACTGGGATCGTCGTGTTTTTATCAATAAGTTTCGTAGCAACTCCACCCAACGTCTCTATACCAAGTGAAAGAGGTGTAACATCCAATAATAAAACGTCGCGTACATCACCCTGCAAAATACCTGCTTGAATTGCTGCTCCTGAAGCTACAACTTCGTCAGGATTAATTGTACGATTAGGTTCTTTTCCGAAAAACTCTTTAACTGCAGATTGAATAGCAGGCATTCGTGTCTGTCCTCCAACAAGAATAACTTCATCGATGTCGTTAACTTTAAAAGGTGAATCTTCAATTACCTGTTTTGTGATTGTCATCGCTCGATCTATAAACTCTTGAGTTAGCTCTTCAAGTTTGGAACGGGAAATTTTTACAAGTAAGTGGCGCGGCCCAGAGGAGTCAGATGCTATAAATGGGATGTTTACTTCGGTCTCTGTAGTAGTAGATAGTTCATGTTTTGCTTTCTCTGCAGCTTCATCAAGGCGCTGTAGAGCCAACGGATCCTTTGAGATATCAAGGCCACTTTCTTTTTTAAATTCTTCCAGGATGTGTTTAACAATTTTCTGATCTATATCACGTCCACCTAGATGGCTGTCTCCACCAGTAGCTTTTACTTCAACTACATCATCTGCAACTTCTAATACCGAAATATCGAATGTACCTCCACCAAAGTCAAACACTACGATTTGCTCATTTTTCTTTTTGTTGAAACCATACGCAAGAGCTGCTGCGGTCGGTTCGTTTATGATGCGCTGTACGTTGAGACCTGCAATTTTACCCGCATCTTTTGTTGCCTTGCGCTGAGAGTCGTTAAAATATGCGGGTACTGTTATAACCGCCTCAGTTATTTTTTCACCCAGACGTGCTTCTGCGTCAGCTTTAAGTTTGCTGAGAATCATTGCTGAAATTTCTTCAGGTCTGTAAGTCGTGTCATTCATACGCACTGCGGCGCCACCATCGCTTTCTTCTATAATCTCAAAAGGAACAGAAGAGCGTTCTTTTTGAACAGTTTCTTCAGAAAAACGATGACCCATTAGTCGCTTAATTCCATAAATCGTATTTTTAGGATTCGTAACTGCTTGACGACGCGCAATTAAACCAACGAGACGGTCGCCTGTTTTTGATATCGCAACAACTGAAGGAGTTGTTCGATTTCCTTCAGCGTTTTCTATTACATGCGGTTCCCCGCTTTCAACATACGACATCGCACAGTTTGTCGTACCAAGATCTATTCCGAGTATTTTTCCCATAATTTGTATGAAAAATATTTTATTCCTGATAATGTCCCACTATTACTTTTGGAGCACGAATAAGTTTGTCGTGGAGTGTATATCCGCGCTGGATAACGTCCAAAATAATACCGTCATCTTTCTTTGTGTCAACTGGATTTGTGCCAGCAGAATCGTGTTGTGAAGGATCAAAAGGTTCATTCAATGGTGTTAATTGGGAAACTCCGTTATCACGAAGTACAGATAAAAATTGAGCGTAAATATGTTCTATGCCCCGTCTCCAATTTTCAGGAGCTTGTTCCCATGTATTGCGGTCACGAAACGCCATATCGAATGAATCTAAGATAGGGATACATTGAGCAATAAAATCTTCCGTAGCATAACGAACTGCATCTTTACGCCTTGCTTCATCCCCTTTACGATAGTTGATAAGATCAGCTTTAGCTCGTTGCCAGCCGGCAAGATATTCACTGGCCTGCTTTTTACATGCAGAGAGCTCTTTTTTTAGTGCAGTAGCGCTTTTTTTTGTGAATGATGATAGTTCTTTTTCTTCTTCTGTTAAGATTATATCGTCATTTTCAGATTGTTTATTGTGAGTGTTCATAAAAATATACTCTATCTTTGATAGCGTTTATCTAGTGATTTAAAAACGTCTATCACCTTCTTAGGATATATAAAATAAAAGAAACTATTTTATCTTTTACTCCACTGTGGCGCACGTCTAGCTTTTTTCAATCCGAATTTTTTGCGTTCAACTATACGAGCGTCACGCTTAAGAAAGCCTATAGGTTTCAATATAGAGCGAAGAGATGGATCGTTTTTAATGAGTGCGCGAGCTATCCCAAGACGTACTGCTTCTGCTTGAGCACGAATACCGCCTCCTTTAACCTTAACTGTTATTTCCGCATCTGGTATTTTAGTTACAACGAGAGGATCGGTTACGGTATGGCGTAAATCTTCCGTGTTAAAGAAGTCTTTATACGAACGATCATTGATTGTGATGAGTAGTTTTTTGCCAAAAGTAACGCGTACGCGGGCTAAAGCTTCCTTGCGCCTTCCAATTCCTTCGTAGTACATATTTTCTTTTTTCTTGAGTGATGAAGTTATCATAAGTTATGCTTGTATAGTAAGTCGTCGCATCATTCGTGCTCGGAGTTTGTTTGACGGTAACATACCATAAACCGCCTTTCTAAGTGCTTCAGGCATACCTTTCTTTTCTACAATTGATCCAAGTGTGCGTTTTTTAACGCCACCAAGATAACCTGAATGACTATGAAAAACAGTTGTACGTAATTTCTTTTGTGATATATCCATTTTACTTGCGTTGATGACGGTAACCTTTCGTTTAGGGTCAATGTTTCTTGAAAAAGAAACTTCATCTTTTCCTCGAAGAGATTTTACAACAGCAGTAGCTACTCTTCCGATTTTTTTGTTTTGTGCATCGATAGTTATCATAAGATTATATAAATTCAATGATTGCTTCAGGTGCGGCGTCACTTTCGCGGTTTCCAACTTTTGTAATTCGAGTATAACCTCCAGCGCGATCTTTAAATCGTGGGGCAAGAGTATCTAGTAGTTTGGTTACTGGGGCTAAGTCTTTAGATCCAAGAGTTGAGACAAGTGCTCTACGAGTTGCTAGAGAAGATGTTTTTGCTCGTGTTATAAGTTTTTCAACAATCGACCTTATTTCCTTAGCTCGGGCTTCAGTTGTTTGGATTTTTTCATGAAGAATGAGCTCACGTGCAAGAGAACGAAGGAGCGCTTTACGTTGTCCTTGTTCCCTTCCAAATTTTCTGTTTGTGTTGTGATGCCTCATACTTACATTTTTAAAAATAAATACTTCTCTAAGCGCTAATATCTATCTTATAACTTTCTATTGGCGCAAAATGATACCATAATTTGCAAGTGCTCGGCGAATTTCTTGTAATCCCTTATCGCCTAGGCCATCTACCTCAAGTAAATCACTCTCCTTTTTACGTACAAGACCTCCTACAGTGCGAATATTGGCTCCTGAAAGGGCATTTTCAGTTCTTGTGGAAAGTCCTAGAGACTCAATTCGTGTTTTAAGAAATTCTTTTGATTCTTCTTCACTATGAGTAGCTTGCTCAGCTACAGTTTCTCCACCCTGCACTTCTTTGACTACTGCTTCTTCAAAATCCTCTTCTTGAAAGCCCACTATCGCTTTAAGTTGATGAATCATTGTTGCAATAGATCGTTCAAGAACTTCACGAGGAGAAATAGAGCCGTCTGTTTCTATAAAGATTTTTAAACGGTTAAAATCAGTTCGATCTCCTACTCTCATGTTTTCAACCTCGTATGAAGCACGTCGTATTGGCGTAAAGACCGCATCCAAAACAATAGCGCCGATTTCAACACGATCCTTTTGTATTTCCTCTTTTGGAACATACCCTAAACCATGTTCTACGGTCATTTCGATATTGAGTTCTTTTTTTGTAGTTATCTCGGTTATGTATAGGTCAGGATTGAGAACAGACATTTGACCCGGAACTGTTATATCTCCCGCAGTTACTCGTTTAGGTCCTTTTACAGAAAGAGTAACTTTTTGGGGTTCTTCAGAAATCATTTGAAACTTAACTTGACGCAGGTTCAACAATAGTGTTACTACATCCTCTCTTATTCCTTCGATAGTAGAAAATTCATGTGGAACTCCATCTATTTTTACTGAAGTAATGGCAGCACCTGGAATAGATGAAAGTATAATGCGACGTAGAGAATTACCTAGAGTGTGACCATACCCCGGATAAAGACCGTCAATTTGATACTCACCAAAAGATTCTTTTTCAAGGATAACTTTTGGCTGTGATGGTAAATGAATCGCGTATTCCATAACTCAATCTAAAAAATTAGGCGATTAACGTGAATAAAATTCGACAATTGATGTAAAGTTAAAAGCAGACGGCATTTCTGTATTTTTCGGTAATCCGCTGATTTTCCAGCAATTTTTTTTCTCATCAAAAACAATCCACGAAGGAAGTGTTGGAGACATCTCTTTTTCATTATCACTTTTTGTAAATGGTCGTAAGTTACGACTTTCTTCTCGTACAGCTATTATATCTCCTTCCGAAATGATGTGTGATGCAACTCGAATTTTCTTTCCATTAACTGTGATATGTCCATGAGATACCATTTGACGTGCTGCGCGATGTGTTGGAGCGAGTCCTATACGGAAAACAACGTTATCTAGGCGACGTTCGAGCATTACAAACAAAATGACAGCCGGGTCCCCAGTTTTTGATGAGGATTCTTTTGCATAACGAGAGAATTGGCGTTCACTAACACCATAGTAAAAGCGTACTCGTTGTTTTTCACGAAGAGCAATATTATAAGCGGAAATATTTTTTCGATGTTTGTCTTTATCTTGTGTTTTTTTCTTTCGCGCTTCTGAAAGTGCAAAACGCTCCGTTTGTGTTTGTTCGAAAACGGAAGGGCCGAGGCGACGAGCTATTTTAAATCGTTTGAGACGTTGCATATTCAAGAGATTTAGACACGACGAGGTTTCTTTGGACGTGGACCATTAAAAGGTACTGGGGTACGATCTTGTAATGAAGACACTGTAGCTCCACTTTTTGCAAGAAAAGAACGTATAGCAGATTCTCGACCAGAACCGACTCCAGAGATGATTGCTGTAATTTCACGAATACCAAACTGTTTTGCGCGATCACCTATAAGTTCTCCAACTTTTGCAGCGGCAAAAGGAGTGCCCTTTTTTGCCCCTTTAAAACCTAGAGAGCCACTTGAAGACCAAGTAACCACATCACCTTCACGTGTCGCAAGAGATACCTTGGTGTTGTTATACGTGGCTTCAATAAAAAGTGTGCCTGAATCTAGTCGTTTCCTACTTACGCGAGAACTAGCCGTCTGTGCGGTTCCTTCAGTTCCTCCTGCCTTTGTTGCAACACGTTTTTTACCCATACCTATTTCAATTCAATTTTACGTTTACCAGATCCCATAGTTTTACGTACATTCCCACGAACGGTACGTGAATTAGTTTTCGTTCTTTGACCTCTAGTTGGGAGTTTTCTGCTATGCCGACCTCCACGATATGAATTTATATCTTTAAGTCTCTTAATGTTACCAGAGATTTCACGTTTTAAATCTCCCTCTAGTATGTATCCCTCAAGAGCCTTTCGGATTGCATTTTCTTCTGTTTCAGTTAAAGTTCCGGCTTTTTTATCTGCAGGAACTTGGGCAACCATTAAAATATTAAGTGCACGAGAACGACCTATACCATATACGGCGGTTAGAGCGAAAGCAATTTGTTTATTGTCCGGTAGTGTAATGCCCGCGATTCTCATGGAAAATATAACTTAAATTTTCATTTTCTTTCGTTATCCTTGTCGTTGTTTATGGCGCGGGTTTGAACACAAAACACGAACTCGTCCTTTACGTCGAACAAGTTTGCATTTATTGCAACGTTTTTTTACAGAAGATTTAACCCGCATACTTAATAAGGTCTGACAGAAACAAAAACAGCGTCTAAATCAGACGTTACACACGAGCTTACTCAGCCACACGTGGAACCACGACATAATACCATTATGTCCGTCTATGTGCAACTATTTTTCCTCAGAAATTTATATGCGACGGATAATTCTCGGGCGTCCGCCATATTGATCAAAAAGGATCTCTACTTTGTCTCCTACAATGATACGAATACGATTAAGTCGCATCTTACCGCTTAATTGGGCTATAATTGTCGATTGTTCGACTGAATTATCTGCAGTTTTATAGTTTTCTGGTATTTCATCTACTTCAACACGAAACATTGCGTTTGCAAGCGCTTCTATGACTATTCCTGTAGCCAATTCAGATCCTTCTGGGATTTTTATCATGTATAACAGTATATCTTATTTTTTCGAACCTATCACAATGTTAATATCTTTCGGATCAGATGGAAGTGATCGACGCCACACAGGAGCTATTGAAACATCGGCGTTGTCAATGCTTGGGTAGGATTTTAATATAGGATCTACACCTGAAGCTCCTCGTTTTTTTCCTGCGATATCTTTTGCAAGTGCTTCTGCATCAAACTGCCACACCAAATTTGTAACACCTGTTACCTTTAGATCTACTTCACTGAGATTGATAAGAGTTGTAGTGGTTGCTATAGGATGCAGAACAACGGCTGATTTATCTTCAAATAAAACAGATGATCCAGGAACATCTTGAACAAATGCTCGTGCAATTTGACCTGCAAGCGAAGATTCTTCTACAGCAAGAACTTTGGCAACTCCTTTTAATCGTATAGCAACAGATGAGTCGGTTGATCCTGTAGAATTTGGTATTTCCTGAAATGCTACAGATATTGTTTCAGGAACTGGCAAAAATCCCTTAGGAACAGCATCTAAAACCGTATTTTTGAGTGAAGTTTCAAGTTCTGTTTTAAGTTCTTCTTGTGCTGTTTGGGTGTCGTTTTTTGTTGCGGTTTTTACTACACCTGCAAAACCACCCGTCATAGGTGTTTTGCTTCTCGCATAAACACTGTAAAATAACGGGTCTTTTTTTTCTCGAAACGCAGGAAGAACGAAGTCTGTTAGACCTATGTTGTATGTTTCTCCTACTGCATCTGCATAAACTTCTACCTCAACACTTCCTGGAATGATTTCCCCAGAAGAATTTTTTGTTGAAGCAGGAATAGAAATAGATGACGGAGTTCGAAAAACTAGTCCTTCTGGAGTTTCAAATCTAGTGTTTTTTATCAAAAGCAGTGGTTCCGCTGATTTATTGTAGACTACAATTGAGCCTCCTGATGCACGTTCTATAAGCTCCTCACCCGTTGCCAAAACTTCTTTTGATAATTCTTTTTCAATAGTAACAACTTCAAAACGGATATCATTTGGTTGTGTGGGAGTTAGGTACGCAGTAAGTGAGTAATCTAGATTCGCTAACGTACGTTTTGGATATACGGTTACAGTAGCGTGAGAGAAAATAGACGAAAGAACCATTACAACAATAATGAGGCCTAATCCAACAATGCTTCCTCGTATTACATACCGTTTCCAGTTTGATTTTTTTCTATCGACGTAGCGAGGAGGAAGAGAAACGCCTAGATCATCTGCAGAAAGAGTATTTTCTGTATTAGATGGATCACTTGAAGAAGATGTTTGTTGTCGTTCGATGGGGATATTACGAATAGATCGCTTTTCCTGATGTATAAAATCTTGCATATCGTTATATATAGTGATTAATGTTTAGAGACAGATATATTCTACAGAGAATTATTGTTTTTCATAGTCAGGAATCTGTGGATATAGAGGGCGAAAAAAGGTATTAGTGGATTTAAAAGGCGTACACCTGCCCGTACAACACAAAAATGCGAAATTTGTTCAGCAATGACAAGAGTGGTGGGAATAACTTCACCTGTTGTGGGATGAGGTATTTCTGTGGGCAATAATATGTCTTTAATGCGTGTAAATTCACCGCTATTTCCGAATAAAAGAGCAGTTTTAGGAAGTGGAGACTCTTCTAGAGTGGGAATAAGCGCTTGTGTGGCAGATGATTTCCAAGCAGAACGTACGTACGAAGCATACGTTTCGTATTTTTTAGAAATAGTAGAATCAAGTTTTTTGTTTTTTAGTCCTTGCATAATACCTAAAACTTCGCTGGCTATGACACGTGATTTTTGTGAAAACTGTCTTATAGCAGTTCGTACTCCAAATGGAAAGCTCAATGTTTCTGAGAGTATTCCATTTCGAACTAAGGAAATATCTGTTACTTCAGCTGAAATATCAAGTGCCAAAAAAGAAGTGTCAGTTGCAAGGGTATCTCGTATGCCAAAAAACAGAATCGAGGGTTCAGCGTGATGCGTTATTTGTTTATATCCAAAAAATCTTCCCACAACATCTTCCATGTATAACGAGAGAGATTCTGACAATATACCAGTAGTAACTGAAAATGAAATACGATCTGCTTTTTTGCCGTAAGGATTATCTACAGAATATCCGTTAAGTCGGACGTCGATTATATCCTGTTGAAGAACTTTTGCTCTGTCATGTTTATCAGCTAGTGCAAGGCGTGTTTTTGCAGAGTTTCTTTCAAGTAGATCTAGAATTGTTTTTTTTGTTACGACAGACTCATTAGGAAGTACGACGTCTATATGATGAGTTTGCGAAACATACCATGGTGATCCGTAAGCACAATGCACGGAATCAATATGGCCGTGACGCACGTGACGAGATGCAATGTGAGGGATACCTTTTATGGTAATCTCTTGACAAGCATCAGCGAGTGCCTGCAAAGTGGCACTAGCAAAACGGTCAAAAATCAGGCGTTCATGAAAAGGTATAGATTTTGAGACACTATGTACGATAAACGGTTTACTGTTTGGATGTATTAAACACAGTGTTGCATGTACAGCACCACTTTCCACTGTACACAACAAAACGCTACGTTCTCTTTTTTGTGTAGTTCCAAATATTCCCACGGTAAGTATATTGTAGCACCACTTTGTTATGTGGTGTTATCCACTTTAGAACATTCATTGTTAAAGGTCTTTAACCACAACTGCTTTTATACGACGTACACCTGCTGCTACCGCCTCTTCTTTTACAATATGAATACCACCAATATCGCGTGTATTATCTACATGAGGTCCACCGCAGAATTCACGAGAAACAACTTCTTCAGGGGTTACTATCTCATATATCGATACTATGTCTGGATATTTGGCTCCAAATTCCATTTCTGCGCCAAGCTTTTCAGCTTCTTCTTTAGGAATTTCTTTACGCATAACTGGTATTCCCTTTTTTATCCATCCATTGATATATGTTTCTATTAATTTTTTCTGCTCTTCAGTGAGTTTTTCTCCGTGCGAAAAATCAAATCGAAGACGTTCGGGTGTGATATTGCTTCCTTTCTGTTTTATATGAGAGCCTAAGACTTTTTTTAATGCTGCGTTAAGTAAGTGTGTTGCAGTATGAAGTTGAATAACCGCAGGGTTGGAGGCATCTGCTAGACCCCCTTTAAATTTTTGATCAGAACCTACACGGGAAACATCTCTATGTTTTTTCATAGCTTCCGAAAATCCTTGTTCGTCTACGGCGATTCCTTTTTCCTTTGCTACTTCTGCTATAATTTCAAAAGGAAAACCATAAGTGGTAAATAGAGACATAGCATTTTCTCCAGATATTTTGCTTCCCATTTTTTCAAACTCCTTAAGACCACGTGAAAGTGTTTTAGAAAACTTCTCAACTTCTTCAGTCAAAGTCGTTATGATTGAGGTTTCTTTTTTCTGTAATTCAGGGTAGTGAATGGAATATGTACGAACGATTACATTTACAAAAATCTTAATATTTTCAGGTGAAGGTATATAACCTTGAGTGTGTAATATTCCACGGCGTATAAGACGACGCAACACATAACCTCGTTCAGTATTAGAAGGCGTCACACCATCTGCTATCATAAATACTGCCGAACGCATATGATCAGATAGTATTCGTTGTGAACGTTCATTAGGCGATAAAGTACGCGCAATATTCATAATAGGAACAAATAAATCGGTTTCAAATACGTTTTGTTTGTCCTGAAGGACTATAGAGAGACGTTCAAGCCCAGCACCTGTGTCAACATTTTGTTGAGCAAGTTTACCTACTACTTTTCCATCTCTTTTTTCGTACTCCATAAATACATCATTCCATATTTCAACGACTCGCCCAGTTTTTGTTGCTTTCTTAAACTCGTCTAGATTGTCAATAGAACCTTGTCTTGGATTCAAATCGTAAAACATCTCTGTATCAGGGCCGCAAGGGCCGCTATCTCCAGGGCTCCACCAATTATCTTCTGCGCCTAAAAAAAAGATACGTTTAGAAGGTACACCATTTTTCTGCCAGAACATGGCGGATTCTTCATCTCTAGGTGCATTTTTATCTCCTGCAAAACAGGTTACATACAGACGTGAAGGATCTAGACCAAAACCTTCTTCTGTAGATGTGAGTAATTCGTAACTCCAAGCAATTGCTTCTTGTTTAAAATAATCTCCAAACGACCAGTTGCCTAACATTTCAAAAAAAGTGAGATGTCGGTTGTCGCCAACATCATCTATATCTCCAGTGCGTACGCACTTTTGTATATTGACTATTCGGTTACCTTTAGGGTGTGGAGTGCCCATTAAATATGAAATGAGAGGTTGCATGCCTGCGGTCGTAAACAACGTTGAAGCGTCACCAACAGGTATAAGCGATGCGGATGGAATTATAGAGTGTCCGCGTTTTTCAAAAAATGTCAGAAATCTGTTCCGTATATCGTTTGAATTCATGCTACAAAGTAAGATTCTTTTTAAGGGAAGAAGTAATTTTGTTGGGGCCTATAAAAGCAAGGTTGAGATTTGTGTTTCTAAATACTTTTCGGGCAATAGTTTGTACTTCTTGTTCAGTAACTCTCTCTATTTCTTCTATTACTTTTTCAGGGGTTTTGATTGGCCGATGAAAAATTTCTTGCCCTCCATACCAGTCTGCTAGTTCATCTGAGGATTCAAGACCCATAAGCATAGTTCCTATTATAAATTCCTTTGCTTTCGTCAGTTCTTCTTTAGAAATCAGGTTGTTTTTTAACGTGTTAAGTTCTTTTAGAATTTCTTTTACGACTTCTTCAAAACGTTCTGTTGTAACTCCTGAGGCGATTTTAAAAATACCTGTGTCAGTTGCGGTTTGATTACCTGCACGTACGTAATAGCACACGCCCATCTCTTCTCGTAATTTTTGGAACAAACGCGAGCTCATGCCTTGTCCGAGCACTGTTGCTAGTATGTCGTATATAGGATTCTGTTTGTCTGATAATGTGCATGAACGAAACCCTAGAAGAAAATGGGTTTGGTCAGTTTTTTTGTACTTTGAAAGAATCATAGGGGCTCGTTGACTCTCTTTTGTTTTTTTTCTTTTGAGATATACACCAGATTGAATATTCTTAAATAGTTTTTTTATTGTACGTAGAGCACTTGCAGGATCTATATCTCCGGATACAGTAATGCAGGTTTTAGGTGCAGTATAGTGACGTGTTCTGTATCGTATAAAATCATTGCGTTTAAATGCTTTTATGTTTTCTTTTGATCCTATTATAGGACGTCCCGCACTCTGCTCACGGTACATCAATGCATCTAATACGTCATGAACAGTCCGTTGAGGCAGATCTTCGTACATGTTGATCTCTTCAATTATGACACCCCTTTCTTTTTCGATCTCTTGAGCGGGCAAAAGCGGGTTTAGATATAGATCTGACACAATATCAAGTATACGATCAAACTGATGCGTACGTGCTTTAGCCCAATATCCTGTTACTTCTTCGCTCGTGAACGCATTATTTGTTGCTCCCATTGAATCGAGTTCTTGAGAAATAGCAAGAGATGAGGGACGGTTAATTGTTCCCTTAAAACACATATGTTCAAGAAAATGTGAAATTCCATTTTCCTTTTTACTTTCATACCGTGAGCCAGTTTCAACAAGCGCTTGTACGGTTACAGTCGGGTTTCCTTTCATAGGAACCACAATAATGCGCATGCCGTTGCTAAGAACAGTTCTATAGAATTTTTTATTCATATAAATTGTTTAAGAATCTCAATATCTTTCTTATGTATAGGTAGAAGTGCACGTGAGTAAACAGCTGATGCTGGGTGGTATAACGGCACAACTTCTACTTTACCGTAAGAGACATTAGCAGTATACAGTTTTCCATGAGCAATAGAAATTGGCTCTATATGTAGAGACAAATCTAGATGTTCCATAATGTATTGCATAGAAAACCTTCCTAGTGTTGCTATAACTTTTGGTTTTATAATTTCTATTTGACGATCAAGGAAAGGCCCGTATACCACTATTTCTTCAGGAGTCGGGTCTCGATTTTCTGGAGGACGATCTTTTACGATATTTGTAATGTAAACGCTTTTTCTATCTAAATTAATATGAGCAAGCAGTTCATCTAAAATTTTTCCTGCCATTCCGCAAAATGGTCGACCAGTTTGAGCTTCATTGCGTCCAGGAGCTTCACCAATAAACATAATAGAAGCTTCGTGACTTCCCTCTCCAACAACAGGAAGATAGTGATTTTTTGTGCGATATGAATAGAGTGGTGATGTTGTAAACGCAAGCAATTCGTCCCTAATTGCACGCAATTTTTCTGTAGCTTCAGAATTTTTCATATTTTACATAATATCATGCAGTCTTTTATGCCAGGAATTTTTGCAGCAATGTTTTCAGTTGATGATGTAATACAATCAACTTAACCTTTTACTTTTAACCTAGATAGTTATTCAATAAAAATGTAAAATGGTCAAACATAGAAATTGTTGCTTTTTGATTTTCTGCAAGTACTATCGCTTATAGGTTTGTTCGTTGACAGTGAAAGTTAAACAAAGAACATACAGAAAGGAGTTTGAGAAATGAACGACGACCTACGTAACAAGGTGTTCGTATTGGACACGAGCACGCTAATCCACGCGCCAGATATCGTGGATCCTACGCGCTCTCCATTTGAGAACAACGATATTGTTTTACCTATCGTTGTTCTAAGAGAACTTGATGGCTTGAAGTCCGATCCTCGTCGTGGAGGAAACGCCAGGCGCGTGATTCGGCTCCTTGACACCGTGTTCTCAGATAAAGACGCCATGTTGAGGGGAGTAAAAAATCTCTCAGGAGGCGTCATGCGTGTGGTTGGTGCAGATGGAGGTGAGTTCTCTCTTCCCAAAGAATATTCTGGTAACACGGCAGATGACCTAATTCTGCGAGTTGCCGGAGAATCCTCTGTACGAGGGAATAACACCATTCTCGTCACGATGGACGGAGCGTTGCGATTGAAGGCGCGTGCAGCCGGTTTAGAAGCGCAAGAACTTCATGCCGGCAAGGTCGAGCGTCCGCAAACTCTAGCACCGCACATCGTCGAAGTCCCGGCTCCGTCTCATGTAATCGATCAACTCTACCAAGAGGGATCGATTTCGGTGGAAGACGTTAGTCTTCCCTATGGCATGCAGTACAACGCGTGCTGTAGAGTGTTGGACAAAAATCATAAATGCGCATTGGGCATTTATACCGCTCAAGAACGCATCGTGGTAGTTCGAAAGAGCGACAATTGCAGGCGTGGAACCGTTGTTCCCCGTAATGCGGAACAGCTGTTTGCGTATGCGCTTGCTACGAAGAAGGAGGTTCTGGCGACTATCCTCGTTGGTGTCGCTGGAACCGGGAAGACTCTCATGGCACTCAAGGCGGGTGTTGACCTGCTTGAGGACCCCGAGTCATCAATACGTCGGATTTTGTGCTTCAGACCGACGATTGAACTCGGGTCTCCATTAGGGTTTCTCCCTGGCTCAGCGGAGGAGAAGTTCGCGCCATGGGCTTCCGCTGTACAAGCCAATCTTCTTCTTCTCTTTTCCAGGCGCAATAACTCTAGGAGAGAAGAAGAGAGTAAGAAGCGCCCCAAGCAATCCGCGGATCCACGTGAACGGCTCGGGAAATATATGAAGGAAGGTATTATTTCCATTGAGCCCGTTACGTTTATCCGCGGAACCACCTTCCCAAACTCATTCATTGTGGTGGATGAGGCTCAGAACCTAACGCCACACGAGGTGAAGGCGCTTCTCACGCGCGCTGGAGAAGGCTCGAGAGTGGTGTTGACTGGGGACCTTACCCAGATTGACACTCCACACCTCGACGCCGGGTCCTGCGGGCTGGCAAAAGCGCTGGAACGCATGAGGGGTGAGGAGTTCGGGGCTATCGAGTTGGTTAAGGGTGAGCGCTCGCCTTTGGCTACTCTGATAGCCGAACTCTTCGCAGATCTTTAATAAACTTTCACTGGAATCATCCGCCCGGCGGTAAACCGGGCGGAATTTTTTTATATTTTTGAAAATTATTTTTTTGATATAAATTTAACGTTTTTATAAAACATATTTAGAGCGAAGCTCTTGACCCTTCTTTTCTTTTGCGCTATTGCACATTATCCCCAGACATTTTTCTCATAGCATTAGGTATGATGTGAAGGTATTTATTAAAGTAATTTTTTCTGTGACCTATGCCAAAACAAATTCTTCCTCGAGTTTCAAAAATAACAAAGCGGAATGGGGCGACAGTTCCTTTTGATGTAGAAAAGATAGCCATTGCTGTAAAAAAAGCTATGCAGGCTACAGGAGAATATGTTGAAGGTTCTCATGAAAAAGTTGCTAAGGCAGTCGAGAAAACGCTTCAGAGACGAAAACAAGCCGATTCTAAGTTTATTCCAAGTGTTGAGGGGGTTCAGGATGAGGTTGAGAAAGAATTGATGCTTTTAGGTTTTACAACTACCGCCAAAGCTTACATTTTATATCGAGTTGAGCGATCTCGTATTCGTTACCAACATGGTCAAATTCCTGAGCATGTCAAAAAACTTTCCGAAGAGAGTAAAAAATATTTTGAAGGTAACCCGCTTGGTGAGTTTGTATATTTACGAACATATGCTCGCTGGATTGAGTCAGAAAATCGTCGTGAGACATGGGTTGAAACAGTTGGTAGGTATATGTCGTTTATGCGAGAAAATCTTGGCAGAAAACTTTCTGACGCTGAATATGCTGAATTGCACGAAGCAATACTTAAACAGGAGGTAATGCCTTCTATGCGTCTTATGCAATTTTCAGGAGAACCAGCACGCAGATGTAATACTTGCGCTTATAACTGTACTTACACTGCACCAACAAAAATAGAAGATTTCGCTGAAATAATGTACCTATCAATGCAGGGGTGTGGAGTAGGTTTTACAGTTGAAAGTCAGAACATAGAACAATTACCCCAAATTAAGAAACAGACAGGAAAAAAGCTTCCAACGTACACAGTGGCTGACTCAAAAGAAGGATGGTGTGACGCATTAACCCACGGCCTAAAAACTTGGTACTCAGGAAAAGATGTTGAATTCGATTATTCCCTTGTTCGACCTGCAGGGGCTCGCTTAAAAATAATGGGTGGAAAAGCTTCGGGTCCAGAACCACTTCGTTCCCTTCTTGCATTTGCTCGTGAAAAAATCTTGAAACGGCAAGGGCGTCGTCTCCGCCCTATAGATGCTCATGATATTATCTGCAAGATTGGAGAATGTGTGGTTTCAGGGGGTGTACGTCGTACGGCCATGATTTCTTTAACAGACCTAGATGACTCCGACATGAGAGACGCTAAAAAAGGTAGGTTTTATGTTACTGAACCTTATCGTGTAGTTGCTAACAATTCTGCGGTATACGAAACACGACCCACAAATACTGAACTTATGGAAGAGTGGGTTGCTCTTATGAAGAGCGGATCAGGTGAACGAGGTATTTTTAACCGCGGGTCATTGCACAAAACGATACCAGAACGCCGATTGAAATACTTTCAGAAAAAAGGATTGATGACGGAGGATGGTACTATGCTTGCTCCAATAGGAACTAACCCATGCGCTGAAATCATTCTACAACCCAAGCAGTTCTGCAATCTTTCTGAAGTTATAGCGCGTGCAGGAGATACTCGAAAAGATTTAGTGCGAAAGGCACGACTTGCTTCTATTTTGGGAACATATCAATCAACTCTTACAAATTTCAAATATATTTCTAAGGAATGGACTCAGAATTGTAAAGAAGAATCTTTACTTGGTGTATCTGTTACTGGACAGTGGGACTGTGAAAAATCTCGAGAACCTGCAACTCTTCGTGCAATGCGTAATGAGGCTATTCGTGTAAATGCGCGATATGCAAAACGATTTGGAGTTAATCCATCTAAATCAATAACAGCTGTTAAACCTTCAGGAACTGTATCACAAGCGTTTAATTGCTCTTCTGGTATTCATCCACGTCATTCTGAGTATTACATTCGCCGTATTCGGATCTCTGCAACTGATTCCCTATTCCGCATGATGAGAGATCAAGGGGTTCCACATCAACCAGAAGTTGGGCAAACAGTAGACAATGCGACTACTTACGTTATTGAATTTCCGGTACGTTCTCCAGAACATTCTAAATATAAAGACGATTTTTCAGCAATCGAACAACTTGAATATTGGAAAAAAGTGAAACTTAACTATACCGAGCACAACCCTTCAGCCACCATTTCAGTCGGTGAAGACGAATGGATTGCGGTGGTTGATTGGGTTCAGAAAAACTGGGATATTATAGGTGGTTTATCTTTTCTTCCTCGTTTTGACCACGTATATCAACTTGCTCCCTATGAAGAAATAGATAAAAAGCGATACGATGAAATGGTTGCTGCTTTCCCAAATATAGATTATGCAAAATTATTGATGTATGAGGTAACTGATGGGACAGAGCAAAAAAGAGAGCTTGCCTGCGCAGGTGGAACTTGTGAAGTAGAGCCAATGCCTGAAAATGCTCCAAAAATCGCGAAAGTAAAAACTACTTAACTTCTGGTTATATGTTCTATACCAGAAAAGGAGACGATGGTACTTCGGGTCTTTTCAATTTTAAAGATCGTTTTCAAAAAGATAGTCCTATATACGACGCCTTAGGTTCAGTTGATGAATTAAATTCCTTGTTGGGAGTTCTTCGTGCTCGAACTAGTTCTGTGAAAACACTTTCAGTTTCCAATGAATTATTTACTATACAAAATTGTTTATTCATAGTTCAGGCAGAATTAGCAGGAGCAGATAAAAAACTCTCCAAAAGAAATGTTGAGGATTTGGAAACAACTATCGGGCGAATCGAATTTTACATCGAAAATCCTAATTCATTTATAGTGCCGGGAGCAACAGTAGAATCAGCTCTTTATGATTACGCCAGATCTGTTGCACGCAGAGCTGAGCGCGCAATAATCTCTTTAAAATCTCAAAAAGAGCTTTCACCAGAAACTTACGCTTATATTAATCGTCTTTCCAGTTTTCTTTACGCATTAGCTCGTCTTTCCACTTTTGAAAGTGGAAAGCAAGAATCGAAACCGACATACTAAATTACTCCAAGAATATAAAACTGATTCAAATTTTTAATATTTTTTCTGCTGCATTCAAAGCAGATGGAAGTTCAAAAATTTTATCGTTCACCGTGAAATGCCCCTTGCTATGCTCTACAATGATTTCCGAATTAAACTCTTTCTCAAATAATTCTTTCTGAGCAAGAGGAATAAATGGGTCATCGTCAGAGAAAATTGCAACAGTAGTGCCAGAAATCTCTCGTATCTTTTTAAAATCGATAGGAGTTTCCTCCCACGGTCGCGCTATAGCAATCGCCCTCTCTCCTTCTTCTCGTATTGTTTCTTCGTCAAGTTTCATCCACGGAGCAATTAGAACAACACCTGCAATTTTAGCATTTACAGGAAGAGTTTGAATATAGCGCATAACCGTCTGGCATCCAATGCTATGACCAACAAAAAGAGTTTCTTCGTCTGGATTACAAATCTCAGCTATTGCATTTACCCAAGGTTCTATTTTTGGGATCTTTGGCTCTGGCATTGTAGGAACAATAACGCGCACACCTTTCTCTTCAAGGTTTAATCTGAGCCACTGCAACAGTGGTTCGTTTGGACTTCCAGCCCATCCGTGTATTAATATCGCAGTTTTCATATTACTATCTTACCCGTTAGGTCTTTTTGAACAAAATTTAAATATTCCTAAAAGCATAACACAATTGTTATACTTCTTTTATGAACATTCTTCCAAAAATATTATCAGGAAAAGATACTCTGTTAATTTTTGTTTGGACGGTGGTTGGAATGATATCGGGAGTACTACTTGTGTGGTTTTTTAAACCATCGAAGGTAATTATCGGGGTATTTGTTGATATGGGGCTGTTGTTAGGAATCATAGTTCCTATGGTATGGATAGCAAGACGCAACGGACTCTCAGCTCATTCTTTAGGATTTACTCCTATAAAAATTTCATGGATGTTTGTGGGGATTGGATTAGGATTTGTAGTTTTAGTTGCCGGAGGTTTTGTTTCTTCTATGATTGCAGATTTTTTAGGTATCTCTAGAGGTTTTGATTTTTTAACTATCCGCAGATTGTTTGATGGTCCGCCATGGCTTACCTTCGTAAGTATGAAACTTTTTTGGGGAATTCTCATTCCAATTGCAGAGGAAACTTTATTTCGTGGTGTGTTGTTTCGTTATTTGCGACAGAACCATGCATTTTTACCATCTTTAATTTCCTCATCGATGATATTTTCTGCTTTACACATGGAAGCTAGCTTATTTCCTTTCACCTTTCTTCTAGGTTGTGCTACTGCTTGGATATATGAAAAAAGCGGTTCACTGTATTCTGCATACCTTGTACACATAGCAGTTAATTCTCTTGCAGCAAATTTTTTTCTTTTATCTCTGTTCTCTTAATTTTCAAATAAAATATATCTTTTGAATGCTACTCTCCTTGTTTTTGAGAGAAATATGAATCTGCTTGGGAATGCCACATTTTAGAGTAATATCCTTCTTTTTTGATAAGTTCTCTATGTGAACCCATCTCAACAATCTCTCCGTGTCTAAAGACTACAATTTTGTCTACTCCACGTACAGTGTTGAAACGGTGAGAAACTAGAAAAAGTGTTCTATCACTCACTGCTTTTTCTATATGACTGAAAAATTTTTCTTCAGCTATAGCGTCAACTGACGCTGTCGGCTCATCAAGAATAACCACATGTCCCTTTCGATAAATAGTACGTGCCAGAGCAAGTCTTTGTCGTTGCCCATGAGAAAGCTCTATTCCTTTATCAAACTCAACCCCTATTTGTGAGTCGTATTTATCTGGAAGCATTTTTATAAAAGAATGTGCATCGGCTAGTTGTGAAGATGTTTCAACATCTTTTCTAGAAATCTTTGATTCAGAGCGTCCAATTGCAATGGACTCTGCTATTGTAAAATCGTGAATACGATACTCTTGTAATAATATAGATAGATATGAACCCCACTCTTTGAGAGATAGCTCAGATAAAGGTATGCCATTTATAAGTATTTTACCTTCTGTTGGATCATAGATACGTGCCAAAAGTTTCAGTAAAGTCGTTTTCCCTGCTCCATTCTCTCCCACTAATGCTATTTTTTCTCCAGGTTCAATTACTATATTTATGTGTCTAAGAGCCCAATTAGAACTCCCTTCGTATTTGAAAGATACATCACGAAACTCAATACGAGGAGATTTCTTAAGCTTAAGATGAACTGGATTAGAAACCTCCTTTATCTTTCGATCTGTATCCAATATAGTAAAAATATCTCGTACATATAGCGTTTGTTCATACTGACGCGCAATAGCGAAGAGAAGACTGGTGCTCATACCTGAGAATTGTCCTAGTACGCTTGTTAAGAATACAATGTCTCCTATTCCACTTTCACCGCTTATTACTTTTTTAATTATTAGATAAAAAGCTAAACCAATTCCCGATGCACTAATAAAAGAAGCGATAATGCTGTACCATAATCGAGTATGATCTAAAACAATCTGTTCATTCTTGAATGTGTCTATAATATTTTTTGCTCGTGTAATAAGGTAATCTGTAGCTTGTAGCAACTTTGTCTGTATTACACCTTGGCGAGAATAAATATGCGAACGAATACTTCCATAAAGCTTTTGTCGTGGTGAATTTTCTGACCAAATAAACCATCGCAATCTACCATATTTTAGTTGAACAATTAACGTAGGAATGAGACTAACTAATACTACTAGAAAAATTATAGGATAACGTATTGCGAGCCCTGCTGATACAAAAATTCCTATGATAAGAGAAACACTGTTGAATTGTTCTTCAGCGAGGTTAATAACTGGATAATTACCTCTATCAAAAGCTCTTGTCAATAAATTTTGAAATTCAGGGTTTTCATAATGTGCAATATCAATATCGGCACGTTTCCGCATAAGAGCAATGTCAACTCCTTGTTCAGCTTCTATGTACCATCGCTTTACTACGTATGTTTCAAAAGCATCGCTAAGTCGTAACAGGGCCCAAATCGCACCATAAAGCAAAATTAACAATACGGGGATAGAAGATCCTTTAGAAAGAGTCATTACTAGAGAGTCGACTATAGAACCCGTAATCTTCGCCTGTACTAGAGGCAATAGGTTTGTAATCACATTGATGAGTAAAAGTAAAAACGCAAAACCTGGGGCAAACCCCCACACTAATTTACAAGCGCGAAAAATTATTCTAAATATTCCAATCGGAGACAGTTTCATAATCAAATTTCTCTTAAAAATTCATAAAGCAAATTGTACTTTAT
>JAPXOG010000009.1:0-25068 GCA_033811555.1 Minisyncoccota bacterium | reverse complement strand
ATTTACAGAAGTAGAAAAGCGCCAATTCTTCCACTAAAATTTTTGTCGCAACGTTTTTTATCGGCTATGCTGTAGTAGTATGGACCCGAATCAAATAACATCTTCTTCAAATCCTCCTCAACAAAGCACTCCTAAACCTGCAACGCAGGGTAATCCACCTATTGATCTGGCCGAATCATTTGCTCCGATGCCTTCTTCTAATCCTGACGCATTCTCTTCGCAATCGCAATCAGCGCCATTACCTGATCCTATACCAGAACCCATAATTCTGTACGAAGAAACAATACCTGCAAAAAAACCTCCCCATGAACAACATCTTCCTCAAGATTCAAACGTCATAATGCCTCAAAGAAGTGCTGTATCTGAAATCCAACCAACTTCTGGACCTACGCTCGCTCAAGTGCCCGACCCCATATCACAACAGGTCGACACGCCTACTCCTGCTCCCGTACGCACAAGCATGCATGAAAACGAAGTTCGTGGAGTCAATAATCCTTCACCAAAAGATTACGGCATAATACCTGAGACAAACCGAGCTGGCACTCCACCTGCATTTCCTCGTACTCCACAGCCACCACAGCGCATGACAGCTCTAGATGCAATGTATCAAAGCGCACTCGGAGCGCCTCTTGAAGGACCAGTAATTCCTTCAACACGCCCTCAATTGCAAGGAACCAGTGAAGAACCGGGTCCTCATCCATTTGCTCAAAAAGTTTCGACAGTACACGACATACCAGGAAGCCACACACCTCTTTCTCAATTACCTCAAGGCGCCCTTGCGGTACCTCCAACTCCTACCGAAGCACTGCGCGATCTACACGCACCTGAAATTATTTCCAAAACAAATGAAGAGCGCACTCAAGAGGAAGCGCGCAAAAGCGCAATACGAACGCTTGAAGGTGATGTTTCTTCTACTATTGCAAAAAATAGCCTTTCAATTTCTGGTATTGCTTTAGCACAACAAAGAAAAGTGGCCGAAGAAGCACTAGAAGTACTTCCGGAAGATAAAAAGTTTTCGTGGTGGGCAATCTCCGGAATTGCCCTAGCAGTTGTTGGAGTTGGAGTCATCGTAGTTGCATTTCTAATGCAATCAAGCGTCCCTGAAACTCCAGCGCCAATTGTCACCACTCAAGATGCTTTAATACCTTCTGTTCCTGAAACTCTGCTGGATATCACCGACATGACGCGCGCCAACACTATTCGTACGCTTACTGAACTCCCCAAACAGTACACATCCAATTCTGGCATCTCATTAATCCGTCTAATAACTTACAAAGAACAGGTAATTGAAGGTAAGGTCATGCGTGTAGAAACTGATGTATCTCCTGAACAATTTTTTGCACAAATATCGCTTCGTGCTCCTGGTCGGCTTGCGCGTGCTCTAGGAAATCAAACATTCTTTGGCGTTATAAACCAACAAGGACATACCATTCCATTTCTTGTGTTTGAAGTTATTTCTTACGATTCCGCTTTTGCCGGCATGCTTGAGTGGGAGCGTTATCTTTCTGACGATCTTCCATTTTTATCGTATATACCGCCAGTACCTGAACCAATCAAACCTTCTGCAACTTCAACACCAGCAAAAAACTTCGGAACAACCTCAACTTCTTCATTATCTTTCGGAACTTCCTCAACTTCTTCATTAACTTCAAGCGCTACTCTTGCTACAACTTCCGCCACAAAAACTCCTCCAACTTCAACCCCTATCGTAGAGACACAAACCCCTGCTGTTATATTGCCTGAGCCTGCATTTACTGATGTCATTATTAAAAATCACGACGCGAGAGTGTTGCGTAATAGCAACAAATCTACACGAATACTATACGCTTTTCCAACCAAAAATATCCTACTTATCGCACAAAACGATAATGCTCTTTCTGCTATCATTGAACATCTAAATACCGCCAGATTTATTCGCTAGTTTTTTTGAAAAAAACCGTTATACTGATTGGGGCACACGAAACTATTACGGACCTTACGATAATTGAAAGCGCTACCGAGCTTATTAGTCCGAAAGCGCGAATATGTGTGTCAAGAATTCAATATAATCAATCATCACTAATAACTATCTACCATGACACATCTTACACCAGAGCAAATAGAGGAACTCAAACAACAGCTTCTAAACGAAAAAGCACGACTTGAAGATAGACTCGTGGGCATCGGAATAAAAAACCCAGAACGAAAAAACGACTGGAACCCCGTAATTGATGAAGCGATAGATGTTTCAACTTCAGACAAAAACGAGCTGGCGGACAAGTTTGAAGATCTTGAGGAAAATACAGCGATTGTTTATGAACTCGAAGTTCAATATCGAGAAGTAGATGCTGCGCTTGAGCGCATTGCCTCAGGAACTTACGGTATAGATGAAAACACAGGCGAACCTATTTCTTTAGAGCGTCTACAAGCAAATCCGGCTGCACGTACTAACATATAAAAAGTGTACGCCGTCACGGTATACCGTGACGGCGCTTTTTTATCTTTTTTTCATGTTGAAAATATATACTTTTATTCGTGTCATTTGCAAAAACATACAGCGCACAGACCTGCGGACTTTCCGCACACACCATTGCAGTTGAGGTGGATGTTTCTCAAGGACTACACGCATTTACTATAGTCGGACTTCCCGACAAGGCGGTTGAGGAATCACGAGATCGTGTATCGGCCGCAATAAAAAATTCTGGATTTGAATCCCCAAAAAGTCGGAACCAAAAAATCGTTATTTCACTTGCACCCGCAGACATCAAAAAAGAGGGCCCTTCTTTTGATTTAGCTATAGCTCTATCGTACCTGTTGTCTCAGGATGACATTATTTTTGTTCCTGACAAAAAATTATTTCTCGGCGAGCTGTCTCTTGACGGATCGGTGAGGAAAATATCTGGCACTCTCCCATGTGTGCTTTCAGCGCGGTCTGCGGGATTTTCAGAGGTTTTTGTACCAAAAGAAAATGAGCGCGAAGCTGCGCTTGTTCGTGGAATAACCATTTACGGAGTTTCTTCATTAGGAGAAGTAATACGACATCTAGATGAAAAACAAAAACAACGAACTACTATCGAGCCTGTTGGGCATACAAATTTACCATCATCTCCTCCGACATATACTATTGATTTACGAGACATCCGCGGACAAAGCGCCGGAAAACGAGCCCTTGAAATCGCGGCTGCAGGAGGACACAATCTTGCGCTTTGGGGGCCACCAGGTACGGGAAAAACTCTTTTGGCACGCGCTCTGCCGGGCATATTACCTCCGCTTACATTTGAAGAAGCGCTTGAGGTAACAGGCATACATTCAATTGCTGGCACTTTACGCGAAGACGTTATCACGCATCCTCCATTCCGTTCACCCCACCATACTAGCTCATACGTTTCGCTTGTTGGTGGTGGCGTATTTCCAAAACCTGGAGAAATCACTCTAGCGCACCACGGCGTGCTTTTTCTAGACGAGTTCCCTGAGTTTGATAGGCGTGTTATTGAATCGCTCAGACAACCTCTTGAAGAACGTGTTGTGTCAGTATCTAGAGCTAAAGGTTCTGCGTTATTTCCAGCAGACACACTGTGTGTTGTTGCTCTCAATCCTTGCCCATGCGGAAAGTGGGGAAGCGACCGAATGTGCTCTTGTTCTCCCAATATTTTAGCGCGATATCAACGGAGAATGTCTGGTCCGATTATAGATCGAATAGATTTATGGGTTGAAGCCCTCCCTGTAGAACATGCATCGCTTTCACGCGCACCAGAAGGAGAAGAGAGTGCGATTGTACGAAAACGTGTTTGTATTGCCCGAGAAATACAGAAAGATCGACTAAAATCTCTTGGAAAAAAGAAGAATAGTGATTTGTCAGTACGCGATCTAGATAAATACGTTCCACTTGACGAACAAACCAAAACTCTACTTAACGAATCAGCAGAAACACTTGAACTTTCTGCCCGCGCTTACCATCGCACTATTAAAATAGCCCGAACCATCGCTGATTTGGAAAACGCTGAACACGTAGGGCAACACCACATTCTTGAAGCCCTTCAGTATCGACCTAAGTTAAATTATCACTAAAAGCTTACATCATAAAAAAACAAAACACCCTGAAGGGTGTTTTGTAGGTCTCGGATATTTCTAGATCAAAACCTGGAGCGTGTGTCCCCACATGCCACCGGCTCTGTTCTAGAATAGCTTGGGTCTTAATATTCTTTTTACAAATCTACAAAAACTACAGCTCTCACTTCTTACATAATTTCTAATCTTCTCATTTAAAATGGATTCGCTGCACCACGGACTTCAAAGTGTACGTGATTTCCTGTCGGGCCAGTCGTTCTGCCGGTGTGACCTACATACCCAATGACATCTCCCTGAGAAACTTTTTGGCCAACCGACACTGCATTGCTCTTATTATGTGCGTATAGCGTCTGCGTACCATTACTGTGTTTAATAACAATGTAGTTTCCGTATCCTCCGTTCCAACCACCTTCTTGGGAAATAATTATCTCTCCACTTGCCGCAGCATAAATAGGTGTCCCTTCTGGTGCAGCAATGTCTACAGCGTTGTTACCATGCAGACCTTGACTACGAACACCTTTTACTGGACGCATGTAGTAACCCTCGTAAGAAGGACCGCCATATGATTTGCTAGAACCGCTTGAGACACTAACAACTGGAGTTGCGATTTCACCATCAGGAACTATAATCTCCTCTCCGACCACCAACACCGCGTCCTTTTCTAAACCGTTATATGAAATAATTTCGCTAGCATCCCCTCCGTATTTTTTTGCAATGCTTTGTATCGTATCTCCCTTCTTCACTACATGCCTAATTCCTGTAACTGGCAAGATAACAAGAGTTTGTCCTGGGTGAATTGTTGACTTGCCAGTCATATCATTTGCCCAACGGATAGTATTGGCAGAAACTTGAAACATCTCTGCGATTTGCGAAATCGTATCGCCTTCACGAACAACATAAACAGAAATTTGATCTGACGATGCTTTACGTATTTCACCCGCCAAAATCGCTTCGTCAGACGCAAGAGCAACACCTCCAACAATAGTCGTCTGTGGAGTTGCTACTGCAAGTTTCGGATTTGGATTTTCCGAACCCTGCAATAAAGGTATGGAAACAGGTGTAAGGCCGCTCCCCGTCAGCTCCTCTTGAGCTCCTACTGTCGACAAAGCCCCAAACACACCCACAAGACCTCCATATGAAAAGAAGGGGAGTAGAGAGATCGCAACACGAAAAAGAACATGCTTCCAAAAGCTTCCCGAGAGCGCTCTATCTTTCATCCGACCCAAACGATTAGATATAGAGGAGTCGGAATCTCGATATAAAGATATTATATAGTTGATTTAGATTGTAATACCTCCGTTTCTGTGTGGATCCCTATCTTTTGGATAGAGGCGTTTTTCTCTTCTCTTCAGAACATCGTCTATTCTATGCTCAAACAGATAAAGAAACAATAAAGACGTGGATAAGACAGAGTATAGTACTAATTTAAAAAATGGCCTAATAAAGCCATTATTCTATTTTCTGTCTTAGTCAGATATTGACTAAAATACTATATATTGTAAAAAATGAGAAATTTTGTGATTTTTCTTCTTGACTTTATTGAAAAATATTATAAAAAACGCACTCATACCTAGGTTAAACCTCGAGGCCGTGGTCGTGCTATCATTCACTCACAATGTCATTTCTAGAAGGATTCAACACCGCACAAAAAATGGCCGTGGAGCACCAAAACGGCCCTCTTCTGATTATTGCTGGTGCGGGCACAGGAAAAACTAGAGTCATTTCACATCGAATCGGAAATCTCATCAACTCTGGTATTTTGCCTGAAAAAATACTCGCCATCACTTTTACAAACAAAGCAGCCGGTGAAATGCGCGAGCGTGTGTTTTCTCTGCTAGAGAAAACAACAGGTTATGAAAAGAGATCAGAAAAATTGAATTACAAATTTAAGCCACCTCTCTCCTTTCACAACGCACCTTTTATCGGTACCTTTCACTCTCTTGGCGTACTCATTCTGCGAGAAAACCATCAAACTCTAAATATTCCAAAATATTTTTCTATCTTTGACCGCGACGACTCTATTTCAACCATAAAACGAATAATAAAAGACATGGGACTTGATCCTAAACAGCACGCACCATCTACTTTCCTTTCCATTATTTCAAAAAATAAAAATGAAGATTGCTCGCTAAGTGAGTTTCGAGAAAAAGCAAAAACTCCTATTGAAAAACTCGCGATACCCGTTTGGGAACGCTACTCCGAGTTCCTTGTGCAAGAAAAAGCTTTCGATTTTGACGACTTACTTGTAGAAACACTTTCTCTTTTGCGTAAGAACCGCGAAGTAATGAATTCTTACCAAGAGCGATGGTCACACATCCACGTTGACGAATACCAAGACACCAATACTGTTCAATACGAGCTCACTCGCATGCTCGCACAAAAACATTCAAACATTTGTGTTGTTGGGGATCACGATCAGTGCATATACACTTGGCGTTCTGCAGATATACGCAATATTGCTCGATTTGAAAAAGATTTCCCGGGCACGACTGTCGTAACGCTTGAAGAAAATTATCGTTCAACCAACACCATTCTCACAGCTGCAAATCGCGCAATTTCACGTAATGAAATACGAAAAGAGAAAAACCTATTCACATCACGCAAGGACGGAGAATCTCTTGAGGTGTATACGGCCGCAACAGAAACCGATGAGGCACAGTGGGTTGCATCTCGTTGCGAAGAGTTAATCTCTTCCGGCACTCCAGCTGATGACATCGCGGTTTTGTTTAGAGCAAATTTCCAATCGCGAGCACTTGAGGAAGCGTTCCTTGGGACGCGCGTTCCATATCAAGTGCTCGGCACTCGATTTTTTGAACGAAAAGAAGTTAAAGATGTGCTTGCGTACATTATCGCGGCTCTTAATCCCGACAACACTACTGCACTTTCGCGTATTGTAAATGTCCCGGCCCGCGGTATAGGCAAAACTACGCTTATTAAAATACTCTCTGGGCAAGAGTACTCACTTCCAGTTAAAACTCGTGAAAAAGTGGAGTTGTTTCGTGCTCTCCTTAAACGAATTAGCAAATATGCTCGCGCACACAAACCATCAGAGATCGTTCGTTTTGTAATACAAGAAAGTGGTTTAGAAAAGGATCTAGCAAATGGAGGTACTGACGATCTTGATCGGTTGGACAACATGCGTGAACTTGCAACAATTGCACTTCGTTATGATGCTCTAGCAGAAGACGAAGCCCTAAATGCTTTTCTTGAAAATTCTCTTTTAGCATCTGATCAAGACGCTCTAAAAAACAATGACGAAACAGTAAAACTTATGACTATCCATGCAGCAAAAGGACTTGAGTTTGATCACGTATTTATCACAGGACTTGAAGAAGGATTATTTCCTGATGAACGAAGCTCCTTGCGCGAAACACCTGAAGAACGCGAAGAAGAGCGTCGATTGTTTTATGTTGCGCTAACGCGAGCAAAACAGCGTGCTCATTTAACACATGCTCTTGTTCGAACTATTTTCGGAACACCTTCTGTAAATGCTCCATCACAATTTCTTACTGAGATTGATGAGGACTTGATAACAAACGTTAGCCCAACTGGGGAGTGGACTTCAAAAGAGGAAGGAAGGGGGTTGCTTGATATAGAATTCTAGAGTAAGAAAGCTTTGAAGATTTGGTCATCCCAAAAATAGAAAAACCAAAAAAATATGAGTTATCGAGCGAAAAAACATTTAGGGCAGAATTTTTTAAAATCAAAAACCGTTGTAGATAAAATGATTACAACAGCAGATATCTCGCGCGTTGAAAAAATTCTTGAAATCGGACCGGGAAAAGGTTCTTTAACAGGAGCACTTCTAAAGACAGGGGTGTATGTTATAGCAATTGAAAAAGATAGAGATCTTTTACCGATATTGCGCGAAAAATTCAAAACAGAAATCTCAAACGGAAAGATGTCTCTTATTGAAGAAGATGTTTTAAATTTTGATCCATCAAAACATCCTATTCTGTCCACTTCTGGTTACAAGCTCGTTGCAAATATTCCGTACTATATCACAGGTGAAATTCTTCAGAAGTTTCTTTCAAGCAAGAGCGCGCCTTCGAAAGCCGTGCTATTAGTACAAAAAGAGGTTGCACAGCGAATTGTCGCGAAAGATGGAAAGTCCAGCATTCTCTCAATTTCGGTCAAAGCATTCGGCGAACCAAAACTCGTTATGAATGTATCTAAAAAATACTTCTCTCCTGCACCAAAAGTAGATTCTGCGATACTCTTAATAGACCGCATATCAAAAAAGAATTTTAGCGAAATATCAGAAAAAAAATTTTTTGAAATCGTAAGGGCGGGATTTTCTCACAAACGCAAAGTACTCTCTGGAAATCTTTCACAATTTTCCACAAAAGAGAGTATTGAAACTTTTCTTAAAGAGCACGGGCACTCTGTGAGTGCCCGTGCCGAAGAGCTTTCAGTAAATGATTGGGTTGAGCTTACTAAGGCATTGAAGTTCCTGTAATGGCCGAAACTACTCCTTCAACCTCAATAGGAACGGCAGTAACTCCTACATAATACCAGCAAGACTGAACAAAAGGAACAAACCAACCTTTTGCATATCTAGTAAATGGAAAATCCCAGTACGCATATTTTTGAACATAAGTATACCCAAACCATCCTCCCGTTGGCGGCCCAATAGCCACTGCCCAATTTTGACTGGCTGTACAATAAAATCTCCACACGATGAGTCCTCCAAACACTGGATATACAGCCGCAAGCGCTTCTTTCGGCTGAAAAAGGCGCGCAAACGAACCTATAAAGGTAGTCAGCGGATCATCAGGTTTTTGCGGAAACAACCATGAAACAACTTTGCCTCTATCAAGTGATTCAAGTATAAGATCACCCAAATCTCGTGATGCATCTTTACGAATCTGTTTTTTTAACAAACTCTTAGTTTTTTCATCAAGTTTATTAAGATATCCTCCCTCTTCTAAAAATTCTATAAACTCTTCTACGGTTTCTTGATTCTCTTTCTGTATTGCACGCAAAACACCTTTTGTTGTTTTTGGACTAACGGGAGTTTCTTCAAAAATTTCTTCGTCATCATTTTGCTGTTCCTTTTCTCTAAGTACGCGGTTTTTATTTACTGTCTTAACCGTTGCTGTTATATTGTCTCTTACACCAACATCTTCTTTAGTTTCTCCTTTTAACTGAACCCGCTCTTCTGACGGTTCCTTTGCCTCAGTAAATAAATTCTGTTCTCTTTTTGAGTCTTCTTCGCTAGAAACCCTCTCTCTTTCCTCTATTTTTGCTTTCTCAATATTTACGTGCTCTCTTGTTTTTTGACCAAAAAAACCTGTTCCAGCAAAAAGCCCGAGAGGAGTAAGTATTTCTTGGGCGTATAGCTCTTGATAACGTCTTACTGCATCTGCAGTCAACACCCCATAATAAGTTGTTTCATTTCCAGAAGATCCTGGCCCACTTGAAGCAACTTTCGTTGCAATATTTTTGTTTAGAAAAACCTGTAGATTATATACATCTTCTCCTGAATCCCCCTCTTTAAGATTACGGGTAAATGAATTTCCTCCATACGCCACCGCTACCTGTACAAATATAAAAAATACAAACACACACAATCCTCTGCTTAAAGTTTTCCTCATAGACATAAGTATAGTATAGCGTAAAATAGTATACATAGATATTGTGCATTAAAACATCGCCTGTTTCATGAGCGTTACTAATTTTAAAAAACCAAGTAATAAAGTTATATTTGTTGGTATTGTTACCATCGCCATAATTATTTCAGCTATTATCTATAAATTCTATTCGAGACCTACTCAACAAACAGAACAAGACACATCAGTAACTGTTTCAGTGAACAGAAACGAGTCTATTCCCGAAATTGACTCTGATGGAGATGGCGTTCCAGATTGGGAAGAAATTCTTTGGAAACTAGATCCCTACAATCCAGACACAAATAACGAGGGAGTGAATGACAAAGTTAAAATCCAGAATAGAAAAGAAGAAGATCGTCTTGCTCGAGAAAAAATGCTCAGAGAGAATCCACAAGATTCTTTCTCATTTTATAAAGATCAAAACCTCACTAAAACAGAGGCAATCTCTCGCGCACTATTTGAACAAGCGGTTACGATAAGTACTAATGAGATACCCCTTACTGCGGATGACGCAAGCAAGTTGGCTGAAATTTTGAGTAACACTCTTCTCACAAAAACCGTCTCCATACAAAAGCAATTAACTACAGATGACATCCGCACTATAAGATCTCCGTCTATCGAGCAAGTTCGCACGTACGGCAATCTTGTAGCTAGCACAATGAAAATAGAGCTATCTGAATATAATAGCGAATTCCTTGCACTTGTAGAATTCATGCAAACCGGGAACACTAAAACACTTTCAAAGCTTACCCCTGTCATTCAACACTACACTACCGTAGCCGACAATCTTTCGAACATAGCCGCACCTATAGACATCGCTCAAAACCATCTCTCGTTGATTAATGGTCTATATATCAATGCCGAGGTGCTATATCATTTACAAAGTCTTGAGAACGATCCTATATCTATTCTTCCGTACTTACAGACCTATCAAGCAAATTACGGCAAATTAATTTCATCTTTACATCTAATCAAGGAATATATAATTTCGCTCGGCATTGTTTATAACGAATTTGAAGACGGTTTCTTGCTTGTTACTATGTACTAATACTTCATGAAAAAGATTTTTTACACAAAACTACTCTCCGCACTTCTTCTAGTAGCATTTATTACAATTCCAATCGGTATGTTTGTACATAGGAATCAAGTTGTGCCACAAGCTCAGGCTGCTGGACTGAAGTTAGGAGAGCTGGGTAAAGGATTCGTTGCAGGAGCTGCAGCATGCGTCGGGGTTGCTTATGCAATGCATTATCTAGCTTCGTCTATCACCCTTATGCCTTCAGGTCCTGTGCCTAGTTCTGAAGGAGGAACTCCTATAGAAAATGCCTTGGATTGCATCCTATACAATGTGGTCAATACAATTATAGAAGATATGATCAAAAGTATTACAATGTGGATTCAGACTGGTTTTAAAGGCAACCCCGTGTTCGTAACACAAATTCACGAACACTTAATTCGTCAACTAGATGAAATCGCTGGGGCATACATAGAAGCAAAGGCACCATTTTTATGCTCTCCGTTTCGCGCAGAAATCCAGCTTGCTCTTGCTGAATCATATGAAAATCAGTGGGGAAATCCTAATGCTTGTACTTTAACGAAATCTATTTCAAATATAGACGAATTTATGTCAGGAGATTTTTATGCTGGAGGAATTAGTGGGTGGGTAAAAATGACTACAAACCCAAGCAACAACAAATACGGTGCATTTCTTGATTCTTATATGGGGTTACAATTAAAACTATATAATAAACAACAAGAAGAATCCGATGATCTTTTAAAAGGACGCGGTTTTCTATCTGTAAAAGTGAAAGATTGTTACCAATACCCAGCTGACGGAATGGGACCTCCGGCGCCATACAATGAAAAGAAAGACGGCCCTGCGACCGGTCAAGTTGTGTGTAACGAACCTCGCACTTTAACACCGGGAGCTTTTATTCAAGAACAGGTTGGCAAAGAATTAGGCAGAGGTGCTGAACGCTTAACTTTTGCAGATGAAGTAAATGAGATGATTACTGCTCTTATAGCTTACCTTATAAAAGATGTGCTTTTGGGAGAAGGGGGGTTGGCTGAATACGACCCAGCTAAAGGTACTAGTGAATATCCGGAACTTCCGTACATAGACGAGTTTCCAATTTTTGTAGGGGGAGGGGGGGTAGAAGCGTGCCAGGCAATTGAATCCGACTTCGATGCAACAGAGAAAGGAGATACTATTAGATTTGTTAAGTCTGGAAAATTCCTAACCACCTCTGGAATAAATAAACATAAAGACTTTTACTTTGGCAAAAATGAAGAATATCGAAACAAAAAATACGAAAGAGTCGTGGTTAATCTTGATGTTGAAGTAGGAGAATTAACGAGTGTACCTGGAAGTTACAATTATCATGAAATTTTCTATCTTACACGTGGCTCAAAGTGGTGGAATCAACTTATCGGTCATGTAGGCCTCAAGATAGACGGAAGAGATGGAAACAAACTTGTTTCAGAGCAACATTTTGCAGGTGTCTGCGAAGAAGGTAATCAAGCTGAATACACGACATTTAAAGGAGATAAATTCCATATAGAATATATATACGATACAGTCAAAAAAGAAGTGGGGGTAAACCTTACCTCTTCAAGCGGTGGTAATAGTAAATGGATATTCAATGTTGTTGATTTTATCGACAGCGATAACGATGGTTTCAAAATAAGTATTGGCGGTGTTCAAGATGACAATGGTGAGTATCAAGTTGCTCTTGGGTCTGGTTGGGTGTTTTCAAACCTAGAAGTTATTATCACAAATGACGAATATGATGGTTATAGTGGAGAACCTCCCATAGGGGGTGACGATGATGATGGAAACCCCCCGGGCGGAGGTGGAGGTCCTCCAGGCGGTGGACTAGATCCAAAGCATCCTACTCCTGGAGATCCTGGGACAGGCAAAGAAAACCCTATCTATGTTCCTGATCCGTAATAATACTGTATGTCGTGGTTTAAAAATAAAAAAACAGCCTTAGCGCTTCTGTTTTCTGTTGCGATAATCGTCACGTTAGCTACACCTTTTTCAATATCTCTCGCTCAACAATGTGGCCCTGACGAAATATTCGATCCTTCTATTGTTAAATGTGTGCCGAAAGACGAATATGGCAAGAGTCCCGATCCTTCTAAAAATAAAGATGATGATTCTCCAGGTGCTGTAAAACCCCCCAGTTTTTGGGATATAATACGGAGCCCTGAGCTTTTGGTGGCTTTGTTTGTATATCTAATTCTTGAAATATTAGGTGCAATTCTTGGCGTTGTAGCCGCACTCCTTAATGGCACGATCTCAGTAACGATAGTCAATATGGCGAAGATGTTTGGCCCAGACGGTTTGGGAGGAAGTATTCAGGATGCTTGGTCTATTATCCGTGATATTTTTAACTTAGTATTTATTTTTCTATTGTTATTTGTAGGGATTAACACTATTCTAGGGTCAATTAGTGAATCGCGTTTCACTACAAAACTTATACCCAAAATTTTGCTCGCGGCTCTTTTTATTAACTTCAGCTTGTTTTTTTCAAAATTTTTTATTGATGTTTCAAATATAGTAACTCTTGAATTTTACAACGCTTCGAAAAGATATGATCGAGTTGTTGAGATAGGGAATATAAAAGAAGAGCAGGGTTTGGCTGGGGCGATAATGGCAGGACTGCGTATAAACAATGTATATAATGCCAGAATGGAACCCAAAAAAGACGAACAAACAGACCACTTGAGGCACATATTACCTGGCATGATTTTTGCGTGTCTGTTTGTAATCGTTGCTATTTTTGTACTTTCTGTAATTACTTTTATGCTTATAGCACGATTTGTTTCTTTTATTTTGCTATTAATCACTTCCCCCATTATGCTTATGGGGCAACTTATCCCTCAACTAAAAACGTTATCTGATAAGTGGTGGTCGACTATGACAGGTAATCTGCTTTTTGCTCCTATTTTTTTTGCTATGCTACTAGTTGTTTTAGAGGTAATAAATAGCGATTCATTTTGGAATCTATTAGAAAAAGATGGGAAAGGTGGGATTATAGACGGTATTGTTCAATATATACATGATGGAAATATCCTTTTCTTGAGATTCTTCATTGTTACTTCACTACTTATATCCGCTCTCACAACTGCAAAAAAGATATCGGCTGACGCAGGAAAAGGTGTTGCTGATTTTGGATCAAAACTAGCTGGAGCAGCCACATTTGGTGTTGGAGCCATGATAGGGAGACGCACCATAGGTCAAGAGGGTTACAAACTAGCTGAAAACAAAAAACTAAAATTTAATGCGGTTCACGGAACGGGGGTCACAAAACTTATGTCTAAAGGTTTAATCAGATCGGGTGAATTTCTACAAAAATCGAGTTTTGATATTAGAGGAACGAAATTAGGAGGGTCTCTTGATGCAGGAGAAGCAAAAAAAGGAGGCTTCAAACAAATTGTCGAAAAAAGTGCTAAGAGACAAAAAGAATACGAAGACGTATCAACAAAATACCGCGCAGAAGAAGAGGAAAGAGAGAAAAGGAGACAGCAAATTGAAGAGCTTAGGTCTAATATAGAAGAAGTACAAAAATCAACCTTGGATAATGTATTTTATTATAACGACCAAGGCTCTGGTGAAGAGTTAGATAAAGCAGAGGCCTTAAGACGCTATGAGGATCGTCTTAATACTCTTCTTAAAGATACTGGTGAACTTGAAAGGGAGCGCGCGAACGCTGTTTCAACTCTCTCTAATCAGCAAATTGACCATGTTAAAAAAGTGGAAGCCGCTATTAAAAATATTGAAAATGATAAAGAAAAATCCTCACAAGAAAAAGAAAACGAGATAGCATATCAATTAGAAAGACTCCGTCGTGAATTCCCAAGAGTAGTAACAAACAACATGGTAGCATATCTTGGTTCATCGAGAGAACTCAGACGAAGAGAGGGCTCAATAAAAGATATGTCAGCCTCCTTGCTAAGTGCTCGTGCCGATGAGCTTGCTGTGTCGTCGAATATATCCCATCAAATTGCTGCGAAAGAAATACGAAAAGGAGATACGACGAATCTGAAAAGTATTGCGCGGCAGCTCCAAAGGGCAGCAGGACTACCTGAACACAGTGAACCGGTTGACAATAAGTCCGGTGGTAGTGGGTCCGGTGGTAGTGGGTCCGGAGGAGGAAGTAAGACTATTTAAATAATTATAAATATGTCATCAGAAGAAGTAATCAAAAAACAACTTGAAAACATTCCCTCGGGTGTACGAAATGCTATTTTACGTATCAACTCATCGGGCTACATTCAAAAGTTCTCGGAAAAATACGGCCTACGAATAGATCAAGCAGGGGCGCTTGAAAAAGAACTGCTGGTCGTGCTTTTGGGACTTGATAATTCATCGTCTTTCAGGAACAATCTGATCAACTCCGGAAAAATATCCTCCGAAATCGCATCTAATATCGCTCGAGACATCAGTGCTGAGGTGTTTGATAGTGTTCGCCATGAACTCTCTGGGTTTTATAAAAAAACACAATCGGAATCGGAACTTAAAAGCACGCAAGTAACGGATAACGCGACTCCAACGACTAGTGTCGCCTCTAAAGAGAACCTAGACTCTGCCTCAGATATTGCAAAAGAAAAAATGAAAGGAACTTTCCGCCTTCCGCAAACCCAATCCGAATACAAAGATGTTGATCCATACCGAGAACCGATAAAATAATCATCTCTAAAATACGTATCCTTCTTCTGAAATGAAATTTGAAGTACCACAATTCATAGAAATCGAGGACAAGGTCTTTGGACCTCTTACTTTTAAACAGTTTTTATATCTTGCTGGTGGGGCAGGAATTTCTATAGTAATTTGGATATTCGTTCCAAAAATTCTTGGAGTTCTGCTTATAGCCGGTTTTATCGGACTGTCTGTGGCGCTCGCATTTTATAAATTCAATGAAAAACCTTTTGTGGACTTACTTGAATCAATGTCCAAATTCCTTATTTCTGGGCGTCTCTATATATGGAAAAAAGAACATAGAAAACCTGACCAAAAACAGGAGAGTGTTCCAAAAGATGTTGGAGTTATTGTTCCGCGCTTGTCTGACAGTAAATTACGCGATCTGGCGTGGAGCTTAGACGTACATGACTCTTTATATAGTGGAATGGAAGAGACGCAATAATACTTTTTACTGTTTCAACTTATTTTAGATACGCTACAATAGAGCGTATATGGCACAACATAAAGCTAGAAGCGCACAATCATTTGTCCCTATCAAAGAGATCCGAAGTGGTATTGTTATTCTTAAAGACAGCTCTATGCGCGCTGTTTTGTTATGCTCATCGATCAACTTTGATTTAAAATCTGAGGACGAACAAACAGCGGTTATAATGCAGTTTCAAAACCTACTTAACTCGGTTGATTTTCCTTTGCAGTTATTCGTGCAATCCCGTGAGTTAGACATTCGTCCTTATATTGCACTGCTGGAAAACCAGTTGAAAGAGCAAACTACGGAACTTATCAGAGTTCAAACACGCGGATATATTGAATTTGTACAGAAGTTATCCGAAGATATCAACATCATGTCAAAAAACTTCTTCGTTGTGATACCATACAATCCTGCAATCATTTCTTCTGCAAAGGGAGGTGTTAAGGGCGCGCTTGGAGGTGTGCTCGGTAGCATCACCAAAAAGAAGGTGGACCCTGAACAAAAAGTTATTGCATTCGAAGAACACCGTAGCCAACTGGAACAACGTATAGGAGTTGTAACACAAAACCTTGCGCGCACTGGTATTCGTGCTGTACAACTCCAAACTGAGGAGTTGGTTGAGCTCTATTACAAACTTTTTAATCCGGGTGATTCGGAAAAACCGCTTGCACTCTCGGCCATTAAGTAAAATATGGGAATTTTAGATATCATCATTGGAAAAAAGAAAGATACACCTCCTCAGATAACGCCGGTGTTACCAAAAGATATTTATCAAGCAGGTGTGCTTGAACTTCAAGA
Source organism: Minisyncoccota bacterium (assembly GCA_033811555.1). GTDB lineage: Bacteria > Patescibacteriota > Minisyncoccia > Phycocordibacterales > EsbW-18 > EsbW-18. Next base: position 8,435 of record JAPXOG010000009.1, on the reverse strand, counting down.
CATCATCGCACCTTCTGCATTAAAAATTACTCCGCGCATTCTGAATTTAGGCGATAAGTTCGTACGGTCGTTTTTTGTAATTTCTTATCCTCGATTTTTACCTGACAATTGGCTTTCACCTATTATTAACCTTGACAAGGTGTTTGATATCTCTATTTCCATTTTACCAGTAGATACTGCTCAAGTGCTTAAAGACTTTCGTAAGCGCGTTGCCGAGGTACAAAGTCAGATTCATATACGCGAAGAACGCGGTCTTGTGCGCGATCCCATGCTTGACACTGCATACCAAAACCTAGAACTCCTACGAGATCAACTCCAGCAAGCAACCGAAAAACTTTTTGACGTAGGGCTTTATATTTCTATTTATGCAGATAAAGAAGACGACTTAAACAAGCTTGAATCAGAAATCCGCTCTCTCCTTGAAAGCCGGCTCATCTACATCAAGCCAGCGTTGTTTCAGCAGGAACAAGCGTTCAGAAGCGTGCTCCCAATCGGGAAAGATGAATTAAATATACACTATAAACTCAATACCTCTCCACTATCGTCGTTCTTTCCTTTTGTCTCCTTTGACCTCACTTCCGACAAAGGAATACTGTACGGAATTAACCGCCACAACTCAGGGCTCATCCTTTTTGACAGATACTCCATGCCCAACTACAACTCGGTAACATTTGCAACTTCAGGTTCAGGAAAATCATACGCGACAAAACTGGAGGTGGTTCGCACCCTCATGTTTGATACCGAAGTCATCATCATTGACCCTGAACGCGAATATGAAAATCTATCGGAAGCACTCGGCGGACGTTATTTCAACATTTCTCTCACCTCCGAACACCACATTAACCCTTTTGACATTCCGTCCGTGCGCGAAGATGAAAGTCCAGAAAGTGTTCTGCGTTCACAAATAGTGTCTCTTGTCGGATTATTTCGTATCATGTTCGGTGGGTTAACTCCTGAAGAGGATGCTATTATTGACCGCGCAATTACAGAAACTTATGCATTGAAAGACATCACGGGTGAACGATCCTTCGAAGGAATTGAACCCCCCTTATTATCGGACTTTGAACTCGTCCTTGCAGGAATGGAAGGAGGAGAATCGCTCGTCCAGCGTCTGACAAAATACACTAAAGGGACGTGGGCCGGTTTCATCAACCAGCCGACCAACGTTGATATCAACAAAAAACTCATTGTATTCTCTGTGCGCGACATGGAAGAAGAACTCAAGCCTGTTGCAATGTACATTATCACCAACTACATTTGGAGTGCGATCCGTAGGGTACTTAAGAAACGCCTACTTGTTGTTGATGAGGCGTGGCTCATGATGAAAGAAGAAGACACCGCGTCTTTGTTATTCGGTTTAGCAAAACGAGGACGAAAGTACTTCCTGGGTATTTCAACAATTACCCAAGACGTCGGCGACTTCTTAAGAAGTCCGTACGGTCTTCCGATTATCACCAACTCCTCCATTCAACTTCTACTTAAACAATCTCCGTCTTCTATTGACCTTGTACAACAAACCTTTAATCTCACCGATGAAGAAAAATACCTACTACTAGAATCAGAACAAGGGGAGGGCATTTTCTTTGCAGGACTAAAGCATGTAGCCATACAAATAAAGTCCTCTTATACAGAACATCAAATTATTACATCAGATCCTTCCGAATTGCTTATATTAAACAAGTCTCGCGATGAATTACGACAACAAAGAGCTTCTGAGAAAGAACAAGAATCCATAGATTCATAGCCACTTACTCAAAATCTCCCTAACACAAGAAACCCATAAATGAAGCATGAACTAATTGATTTTAATAACATCTAAAGCCAAAATGGAATCTAATACTAAATACAGAATAGACAACAAAACAGCCATTTTAATGGTGTTAACAGCCGTATTTCTTGACATAATATCTTTTTTTATAAGCCTAGTCGGAACCTTATTCGGAGTATGTATTTTTTTCTTCTGGTACCATATTCTTGGAATACCTTTTATAAGTCCAAAACAAATGGTCAACTGGTTTTTAAATATGCTCGGAGAAGGTATATCTCTTGGGTGGTGGCTAGGTTTAACGGCCGGAGTTATAATAACAATTATAATTACTAGAACAGAAGACCGTCTTGGTGTAGACGTAATGGGAAAAATAAATGCTAAAAACCCGAGTAATGTGGCAAGCAAAGCCACAACTACAGCTCAAAGAATGGAGAGAAAAACAGCTAGAAGAATAGCTGATCCTCAACGTGCGGCTAGAGCTGAAGAGCGTTTAAATCGTTTACGAGCCCAAAAACAGATGAGAGGAACATAGAACTTCATGTATAAATACGAAATTCTAAGACAGTGTCAACATGGTACAGAAACAATCTTTATCCTTATCACTACAAACTACAAAAGAATGTTAAAATAAGAGTATGAGATTATACAAAAAAGTGACAATATTTCTCTTTGTATTTTTATTTGGTATCTCTGTACATGCACAAATTAACGTATCTAACCGCATCATTGAGTCCACTGTTGGTCTACTCTGGGAAGCATCTTCTTACACTCCACCGTTTTATAAGGGTAAGGCACTTTATGGAAAAGGTACACGAATGGTTATTGTAGCATATCCGCCATCGTCTTTAGGTAATCCTGACTCACTCACTTATACTTGGAAGAAGGATGGTATCGTTGATGGCGAACAATCTGGTGTAGGAAAACAGTCGTTTACCTTGTATGAAAAAATGTTTGGAGATACGTCTATTGTTGTTGTAGAAATATCTAATGGAACAGAAAAAGAATATGGAGCACTTTCCATTCATCAAGAAACTCCTTTTATACTTTTTTATGAACATCGCCCTCTCGATGGAGTAGTGCTTGAAAAAGCGTTGTTTTCTGACATAATCGTTAAACCTGGGTCATTCACTCTAGAAGCATATCCCTACTTTTTTTCAGGCACCTCGCGTATGAGTGACTCTCTTACTTATAGCTGGTCTGTAAATCACAAAAAAATAGAAGGGGCCAATGGCCCTTCTCTTTCTCTTGAAAGCTTAGAGAAAAGTTCTGTTCTTATTGAAGTTTCAGTAAATAATCCTGACCATATTTTAGAGTACGCAAGAAACACTATAAAAGTTTCTTTTGAGTAATATGAAAAAAACTAACCTTTTAATTCTTATTTTTCTGATAATCATTGTTGTAATACCAACCTCTTTTTTATATTCTGCAGACACAACAACACACTATAAGCTTATATCAGAAGATATACCTTTCGTATCTCAGGTAGAAAAAAGCGGAGGAGGTCTTTTCAATTATATTAACGCATTTTTTCGTCTCGGTATTGGTGTCGGCATATTATTAGCCGTTCTTATGTTTGTATATAATGGCATCTTATACATGACATCTGATGTTATTGGGAAAAAAGCGGAAGCTAAAAGTGCATTCTTCAATATTATCGGAGGGGTTGTTCTTATCCTAACTGCAGTGCTTATTCTACAAACAATAAATCCTGACTTAGTAAGTTTTGGGCTTGGTAACCGTCTGAATAATATTACTCCTCCTTCAGGAGAAAACAAATACCCTAATATTTCAGAACCGCCTAAAACTACACCCCCAGATGGAAAGCTGTCTTATCAAGATGGAATAGAAGCGCAGCGTATACACGCTTCTCCTGAACTTGAAAATTTCCTTAATTGTATGGCCGAAAAACTGCCGGGAAACGTGGGAGAAGTTTCTTCTATTTCAGACAGTTATATTGTTGAAGGCAAAAAAACATGGGAGGAGTGTGCGCGCGGCGAGTGTCAACATAGAGCTGGATCTCTTCATTATGGAGGCACCAAATGTGTAGGTAAATCATACGCTGTTGATTTTGGTGATGAAAAAAATTATTCCTTTATTTCCGCAGCTGCTTTTGAATGTGATAGGGGAGCTCGTACTTTGTTTGAAGGTAACCACGTACATATAAGTATTGGAGCGGCTTCCCGTTGTAATTAAATTTAATATATGAAAAAAAAAATTATTGCACTAATTATATTTATTATACTTATTTTTTTGGGAGGACTATTTTTGTGGGTGAAAAAAATACCATATGAGCTAAAGGAGAAAGGAATATCAAACAGCTTCAATCCTTTTGGTAACTTTAATTCTGACTCAGAAACAAGTGATACTTCCGATTTGGATTTTTATGATAAGGATTCGTTTTTTATTCCACAAGATATACCTTCTCGTGTTCCTTTTATTAAAATTTCAGAAGCACCAGTAGCGAGCGCTGTATTTATACAAATAGGAACTGGTACTTCAACAGAACATATTTTACGATATGTTGAACGAGAAACTGGACACATCTTTGATTATTCTATTACTCTAGGTACAAAAAAACGCGTGTCAAATACTACAATTCCTCGAATCCGTGAGGCTATTTGGGGAAATAATGGACTCTCGGTCGCGTTGAGATATGTAGAAAATGATATAGTTAAAACATTCTTGGGTTATCTTCCTGAACCAAAAACTTCTTACTCCGAAACGTCTTCTTTGTCGGGTAGATTTTTACCAGACAATATTACAACAATAACTATACATCCTGAACTAGATAAGGTTTTTTATATAATACCAACAGAAACAGGAAGTGTTTGGTATCTTACAAACTCAAATTTTTCTAATAAAGTGGTTTTTTCTCATCCATTTTTAGAATGGAATTCTCAGTGGATTGATTCTTCTTCGGTTATGCTCACAACAAAACCTTCTTATGAAGTTCCTGGAGGAATTTTTATATTCAACTCTGAAAATGGAAGTCTAGAAAACATATTTACTAGAATATCTGCTCCTATAACGAAAGCAGATTTAAACAGTTCGTATTTTGTATGTAGTCCGAGTAATTCTGATGGAACTTATACCTCGCTTTATAACTTAGATAATAAACAATGGTATACTCTTTCATTCACAGCACTCTCAGATAAATGTGTGTGGTCAAAAAACACAACACTATATTGTGGAGCTTCCAATTATCCAACAAACATTAATTTTCCCGACGCTTGGTACCAAGGATTATTTTCGTTTTCTGATGAAGTATGGGGAGTTGATCCAGAAACAGGAATTTCAGCACCTATAATAGAAACTAAAGATATAGTTCCAGATGGAATAGATATTGAATCTCTTATAGTTTCCTCAGACGAATCCTTCCTAACATTTATAAACAAACAAAATGGAGAACTTTGGCTTGCAGATTTATCATTTACAACAAGTGTACAAGATTTTAAAAACCTTTACTAAGTAGTACTCTATCTCATAGATCTACGCAAAAAACGCTCCTGTACAATTGAGAATATATTACTTGTTGTCCAATATAATGCCACACTTCCAGGAAGGGCTGCAGAAATAAAAACAATAATTATTGGAAATACATATTTCATCTGAAATAACATACTTTTCTGAAATGATTCTCCGAATGATTCTTTTGAATTCGATTGTTGCGGAGAGCGCATAAAAAATGCCTGAAGAAATTGTGTTATTCCGGCCATAAGTGCAAGAGGAATACTTTTTTGTGCAATATCTACAATACCTAAAAATAATGTGGAAATAGATTCTGGAACAGAAACAAACGAATATAAATATTCAGCATGAAATTCTGGTAACCCAGTTCTAACAAACGTAAAATACAGCCCAAAAATAATTGGAATCTGTATAAACATAAAAATAATGCTTGAAAATGGATTTATTTTATATTCTCGATACAACTCTATCATTTTTTGTGCTTGCTGTTGACGATCATTTTTAAATCGTTCACGTATTTCCTCCATTTTTGGCTGTACTTTTTGTAGTGTATGTTGTGTTCTCAAGGCCTTTTGAGCAACAGGGAAGAGAATAAAACGTACCAATATAGTAAAAATAACGATAATAACACCAAGATCGGCCCACGGAAGTAAGTGAATAAGACCTACAATTCCATTATACAGTGGCTGTGTAACTATAGTGAAAAAAAATCCATGTGACATATGACTATTGTATACATCTAAATAGAATAGTGCTAGTTATTTTTTATAATGTAAAAAATATTCTGCTTTATAATTTCAACTAAATCTTTATGAGAAGGTAATTTTTTTCTGCGCAGAAAAAAAATATAAGCACCATTTGTTATTTTTTTTTCTTGAAAACACTCATTAATACTTGCAAATATTTTTCGACGAAGGGTGTTTCGTACAACTGCAGGTTGAGAAATTTTTTTTGAAACAACAACCGATGCTTTAGGAATAATTTCTCCAAAAACCACACATATTGTAAAAAGATCACTATGAAAAATAGTGCCATTATTGAAAACGGCATTAAATTGTTTTTTTGTGAGACGGTGTTTTTTTGAAATCATTGTAAGAAACTCACACCGAAAGTTTCTTTCGTCCTTTTATACGACGACGTGAGATTATTTTTTTCCCACTTGATGTTTTCATTCGCACCAAAAAGCCGTGAGTTTTAGCACGCTTTCTCTTTTTTGGCTGATTAGTTCTTTTCATATCAGTTTTTTATTGACTTTTTAATGTTTTGTTTTCTGTTGTTCTTTATAATATTATTTTGTCCACACATTATAAACATAGTTTTATTCTTTTCTCAAGGTTGTAATTATTTATTTACATATATAATAATCGAGCAGTCATCTTTCTATGTCTACTTTTACACAACCAACAGATACAAAAGATCTCTGGAATCAAGTACTCGGTTTTATAGAATTATCTGTTTCAAAAGCTATTTTTAAAACATGGTTTAAAGACACACACATTGTTAAAATTGAAGAAGGTGTTGTTTTTGTAGGAGTTCCAAACACTTTTACAAAAGATCTTATCTCTGAAAAATATCACAAATTAGTTCTTAAATCACTCAGAGACATATCATATACAATCCGTTCAGTGGAATATCTTATTTCAAACCGTCCTCCTATTGAAACTAAATTTTCTCCGTATTCACAACCACAAGAAAATCAGTCAGTAAATGAACTACCCCTACGTGATTTATATATAAATAAAGATAGTAATCTAAATCCTCGTTATACATTTGACTCTTTTGTTGTTGGTTCTTTCAATGAACTAGCATATGCGGCTGCTCAGTCAATTCTTGAACGCCCAGGATTACGATACAACCCGTTTTTTGTATACGGACAAACAGGACATGGAAAAACACACCTTATTCAAGCTGTTGGAAATGCAATAAAAAATAAATACCCTGATAAAAAGGTTTTTTATGTAACTTCTGAGCGATTTGCGCAAGATCTTGTTAATTCAATTCAAACAAATACTGTCAATAATTTTAAAGATAAATATAGAAAATACGACGTCCTTATTATGGATGATGTTCAATTTCTATCAAATAAAGAAAAGATGCAAGAAGAACTTTTTCACTTGTTTAATGATATATTTGATAGAAATGGACAAATTATATTTTCATCAGATAGACATCCAAACTACATTCAAAGCTTAGCTGATCGACTTAAATCACGTTTTAATGCTGGTATGACTGTTGATATTCCACCTCCTGACACTGAATCTAGAATTGCAATCATTAAATCAAAAACATCTATAAACAACATAATTCTTTCAGATGACATAACTTCCTTTATTGCTACAAATATTGATGGAAATATACGTGAGCTGGAAGGAGCATTAAATTCAATCTTGTGTCAAATACAGGTTAAAAAAAGAGATCTTACTCTTCAAGAAATCCGCGAAATCATAAAAAACAATATACGTCCAAAGAAAATGGTGTCAGTTAAAGATGTTGTAAAACTTGTTGCTGATTTTTATAGACTAGATGAAGAAAGTATTTATAGAAAAAGTAGAAAAAAAGAAGTAGTTAAACCACGACAAGTTATTATGTATATTCTTCGTGAAGACTTCAATTTACCATATCCAGCAATCGGACAGAAACTAGGTGGACGAGATCACACTACTGTTATTCACTCATATGAAAAAATAAAAGAGGACATTAAAAATGATCATCAATTAGAACAAGAGATTTCTCAGGTTCGTGCATTACTGTAATAAAATTGTATATAACCTATGAATATCCTATGTATTACTAAACTACAGTTTGTTAATAAATAATATTATATTCACATAATCACTAAAAATAGTTTATATTTTCTTCATTTCTATCCATGTATTCTTCACATCACTTTCTCAAAAATATTGTTTCTTTAAAACACTTTTCTAAGTTTTCCACGAATTCACATACATAATAGTAATAATAATTTTTTTATATATGAAAATAACCGTACACAAAGAACAACTCTTAAATGCATTAACTGGAGTTGAACGCATAGCAGGAAAAAATCTTTCACTACCTGTTTTACAATGTGCGGTACTTTCAACTGATGGTAAAAATCTTGTTGTGCGCGCAACTAACCTTGATTTAGGTATTGAAATTAAAGTTCCAGCTGAAATAGAGCAAGATGGTACTGTTGCAGTTCCAGCAGACACTTTTAGTG